>JAABSF010000398.1 GCA_011390535.1 Deltaproteobacteria bacterium
TGCAGGAACCGACCTTGATGTGTGCCCTATTGGAGCGCTGGTAACCATCTTCAGCCCGTTAACCACTCGATCGCTCTCTAGTTTGTCGGCGAAAGTCGAATCTATCTTTTTTTGTCCCAAATGTGCTTTCAGCGCCTCGGCGAGCACGCCCATCACAAGAGATGATTTCCCTGACCCGCTCACCCCTGTAACTGCATTCAACGCTCCGAGTTGAAACGAAACCGAGATGTTTTTCAGATTATGCAGCCTCGCTCCATGGATGGTGAGCCATTCACCGCCAGCCAGCGCAGGTGTCGCCAATGTTGCACCGGTAACACCTCCATAAGCAGGAGAAGGTTCCGCCGCCACAGAGACACAATTCACTTCACCAATCCGGGCGCTATCCTCCTTCGATTTTTTGTCTCTTTCCTCATCTAAGTGACCTCGTCTCCGTGCTTCGGATTCTCGAAGCGCTTTCCCGGTGATCGACTTCTTGGATCTCTCAATCTGACGAACGGTGCCCTTCGCCGTCACCTTGCCGCCACCCTTCCCTGCACCGGGCCCCAAGTCCAGTATGTAATCACAAGCTCGAATCGTCTCTTCATCATGTTCAACCACTAAAACCGTGCACCCCCGCTTGGTCATGGAACGAAGCGCTTCAACCATTTTCGCCACATCCCGGGGGTGCAACCCAACGGTGGGTTCGTCGAGCACATAGCAGGCTCCCGAAAGCTCGGAGCCCAAGAGCGCCGCGAGACGAACCCGCTGAGCCTCTCCCGAGCTTAAGGTGCCGGTCCGCCGATCAAGGGTCAGATACCCGAGACCCAGACGATTGAGCGCGCTGATGCGAGACACAATCTCTCCGATTATTTCAGCCGCGCGATGCTTCCCGGGGCCCTCTATCTTCATCTTTTTAATTTTATCCAACCCATCCGCCGCCGAACAGGCCATCAGCTCAGGCAGAGAAACGTGGTTGAATCTTATCGCGGCCGCCTCCGGCCTCAAACGCGAACCTCCACAGACAGCACAAACTCTCTCGACAGACTTTCCGCTCTCGGCAGATCTATCCTCTCTTAGACGGGCACCCTTTTTCCTGCGTTTCTTTTTCACTCTCCCCGAGTTTGCTTTCCCGAAGACACCCTCTTCCAGTGCTTCCGGATCAGCGGCGCCGGACCCCGGCTTTACAAAGCCCAGCCCACCACATGCCATGCAAGCACCTCGGCGACTGTTAAAAGAGAGCATCAAAGGATCGGGACGTTCAAAACCTCTGTTGCAAGAAGGACAGGTCCGGCTCATGCTCAACACTACGTCGTCCCCATCGCCATCATGACTCTCATCTATAACAATTATGGTGCGGTCGATTTCAAGAGCTTTTGCGAGGGCGCGCCTCACATCTTTTTTGGTGCTTCCACGTTTCAAAGCGGCGACTATGACATCGATATTGTGCTCTTTATATCTCGCCAGCTTAGGTGGAGGATCCAGCATCACCACCTCTCCATCTACCCGGGCCTTTTGAAACTGTTTACGAATCAAACGATCCATCAGGGGCTTGTGATGCCCTTTTCGCGCTCTTACTACCGGCACGGCTATTTGCAAGTTCTTCGACTTCACCATTTTAGTCACAGCCGAAGTCATCTCTTCAGCGGAGGTCGGCTGTATGGGGACATCACACTCAGGACAGTGCTGGGTTCCGAACCTTGAAAAAAGCAGCCGCAGATAATGAGAGATCTCCGTGACCGTGGCCACAGTGGATCGCATACCTCCTCCGGAGACCATCTGTGATACCGCCACCGTTGGTGGAAGCCCGGAGATTTTTTCCACATGAGGCCTGGGAAGAGGCCTTACTGCGGTACGAACATATGCGTCCTTGCTCTCCAGATAACGCCTCTGACCTTCGGCGAACAAAATATCAAAAGCCAGAGTCGATTTTCCCGATCCGCTCACCCCTGTGATCCCTACCAGCTTTTTCCTGGGGATCTTAATGTCGATATCTTGGAGGTTATGCTCTTGGGCCCCTTGTATCAAAATCTGCCCACGAGCCTTAGCCTTAGGGCTCGATTGAACTCGTCGGTCAACTCGTCGGTCAACTCGTCGGTCAATTCGTCGATCAACTCCCCCCTCTTCATACCGTCCCTTACCTCTATCCTGCGATCTTGTTTTTGAGTCAGCCTTTAGAGCCGCTCCAGTAAGTGAATCCTCACATGCCATCACCTCTTTCGGTGTGCCTTGCACAACCACACTGCCTCCTTCAGGGCCGCCTCCCGGGCCCAAGTCGATTATGTGATCAGCCTGGGAGATTAAAAAGAGATCGTGCTCCACAACCCAAACAGACGTCCCTCTCCGAACAAACTCCCTCAGCAGTCGCACCAACAAAGCTACATCCGTAGAGTGCAACCCCACCGTGGGTTCATCCAGCAATATGAGCGCCCCATCCGATGCAGAGCGGAGTGTCCGCGCCAGCTTCAGGCGTTGAGCCTCACCGCCTGATAGAGTTGTCGCCGGTTGCCCCAACCGAAGATACCCCAAGCCGACCTGCTCCAAGGGTCGAATCTTAGAGATAAAGTCCGACTCTTCCGCAAAGAAACTCAGGGACTCTTCTACGGTTAGACCCAACACACCAGCCACCGAAAGCCCCTGGAGCGTAACTTCCAAAACCTCAGGGCGATATCGTTTGCCGTCACAATCCGGACATCTGAGCTCCATATCCGCAAGAAACTGCATCTCGACTTTTTCAAATCCGGCCCCACCGCATCGCCGGCACCTCCCTTGGGGAGAGTTAAAAGAAAATGCCCCCGGCCCCATCCCAAGCTCTTGTGCTTTTTCCTGGGCTGCAAAGACCTTACGAATGGAATCCATTGCCTTCATATATGTCGCTGGGTTGGATCGCGAGGTGCGGCCGATGGGGTTCTGATCCAAGAGACGGATATCTTTCAAGGATTTAGGCACATCCAGGGTTTTCGCGTTTTCCGCCCACCGCGAAGGCGAGGATTTCACCATGTTTTTATAGAGCACATCTTCCAACAAGCTCGACTTTCCTGATCCGCTCACCCCTGTAAACACTACCAACTCACCCAAAGGGACCGTTAAAGAGAGCTCTTTCAAATTGTTCGCCGACGCCCCATCCACCTTCACATAGCCGGCAGACTTCGATGACTCGCCCTGGTGCTGACTTGGTGGGTGGTTTTTCGTGCTCTTTTTCAAACCTACACTTAAATCCGAACCCAAAATGTTTTTTTTCTTTAGAGTCTCTTTCTTTAGGGGTTGATGCTCTCCTTCTTCTCTTTCGCGGCGCTCATACTCTCCGGGTGTTCCTTCAAAAACCACCTCTCCCCCGTTCTCTCCCGCCCCGGGGCCCAGCTCTATAAGGTGTTGTGCTCCGGCTATCACCTGCTGATGATGCTCCACAACCACAACCGTATTTTCCATGGCACAGAGCTCTTCCATAACGTTACATAATTTGGTGATGTCAGTTGAATGAAGCCCCACTGTAGGCTCATCAAGGACATACAGGGTCCCGGCTAATCTTGTGCCTATGGCTCTTGTTAGATGCACTCGCGCAAGCTCCCCTCCCGACAAGGTGCGCGCCGGCCGGTCCAGCGTCAAATGGGCTAATCCCAGCTTTTTCAGCGTCCCCACACGTGTGGACAAATCCCACAACAAAGTCTCTGTTGGGCCATCTTCCACCCTGTGGCTCTCCAACCACTCAGCCAATTGCTTTGCGGTCATGGAGCTAACTTCGTCGATGGTC
>JAABSF010000399.1 GCA_011390535.1 Deltaproteobacteria bacterium
TCGGGGCGCTCCAGCTCACCAAGTGCTATGGTGGCCTCTTGTGAGAGGTCTTCGCTGGAAGAAAGCATCACCTCTTCCAGCGCGGAAGGGGAGCAGCCTCCTTTCATTTTCGCCAACATTTTAATGCCTTCGATGCGATGTTTTTGATCAATATCATTGTCTTTAATAAGGCTGCAAAGTCCCTCCTGGGCTTTCTCGCCGCCCAAACGGGCGACTGCCAAAGCTTTTGGGAGATCTTTGTTCGCGCTGCTGAGTTGGGCCATGTTTTCGTTTAGAAGTCGCTGTAACTCCGCAACTTGACGGGGTTTGCTCTCTACAAGGTTCCGCCGCTCCCCCGGATCATTTTTCAGGTCGTAGAGCTCCACTGTTCTACGCCATGTGTCTACTATTAACTTCAGGTCGCCGGAGACCACCATACGTTTTGTGGACACCTCCCCGAACACCGGCTTTGGGGGAGGGTTATGGCCCAGCATTCGAGCCACCAAGCTTCTCCCTTTGAGCCTGTGGGGCGGTTCGATGCCCAGCACATCCAGTAAGGTAGGCGCCAGGTCAGTGAGGCTCACCGGTATGTCCACAGTTCCGGAAGAGACCCCCGGAATGTCGATTATGAGAGGCACTCTTACTTGTTCTTCATACAAACTGTTACCGTGATAAAACCCACCGTGCTCTCCGAACTCTTCTCCGTGGTCTGCTGTTAGGATGACTATAAGGTTTTCAACCGAAGAGCGTGCGTGCGCGATCAATCTCGCTACGTGTACATCTGCATACGCTACCTCAGAGTTATAACGTTCTTGAGGTTTTGACCCGAAATCAAACTCCTTGTGGCGACGATAGGGTTCATGGGGATCGAAGAAATGAGTCCACAGGAGAAATGGTTTTCCTCGGGAGCTCAGCTCATCTACAGCAAATATGGCTCTATCTGCGAGGTCTTTTGCATAATATCCGTTTGGGTCGAAGTCGTTGAAACCGAACTTGTTCTTTTCGTAGTAGCGGAGCTTTTCGCCTTCGGTGTGAAAAATCCCCATGGTGCAATATGCTTTTGTTGAGTATTCCTTTTCTTCCAACAGGCTGGCTATGGGCCTGGGAAGAGGCTGTTTCAAGGCCACAAGAGAACGGACCGGTTCTCCTGTGTGGATCGCCGAAAGGGAATAACTGCTGTGCGGAGATTGACAATAGGCTCTTTTGAAGACAACCGCATTACGGGCCCATTTGTCCAGGTTTGGCGTAAGTCTGCCTTTGCGTGAATAGACTCCCACCTTGTCGGCTCTCAGCGCGTCGACTGTGATAAGCAAGACGGCGGCCCTCGGCAGCACCAACATCCCCTCTCTCTCTTGAGCCATTCGTTGATGAGACTTTGAAGAAGCCTTGAGGTGCTTTGGTTTGCGTCTAACTGTCAGCAACTCCACCACTTCTTTGCCCAGTACAGTACCATCCACCAACAAAAAACGCACCTCATGGCTTGTCCAGGTCGGCTTCGCGCCTAAAAAACCAATAACAGCGGCCAGTACGAGCCCTCCTCCGGAGATAGTTAGAATCGATTGTTTCCTCTTTGTGCGTAAAGCCGGTGCCGCCAGAAGCCCGAAAAAGAAAGTGCCGACAGCCCAGGTGACCCATGTCTGAGCTTTGTGAATCTCGGGATAGAGCCTTACGAAGGCGTGGGCGTTTATCCAATGAAGAGCTATAACAAACCCGGGGAATCCAACGAACGCGAGCGCCCAGGAAACCCGGTCAAGATCACCTCGAAAAGCCCGGCCCCACAGCCAGCCTCCTATTCCAACGGTTATGCCTGCGGAGATTGAAAAGAGCAGAGTCGCCGCTGGAATTGAATAAGTGGGTGAGACTATCTTGGAAATCCCCGCCCCTGAGAAAACTCCTTTTGCCAAGATAAAACAAAACGGAGACAAGGCCAGCGCAGCAAAAAGTGACAGAGCCTTTACAAAGTGCTCTTTTCCGATCATGCGCCGGACCCCGGCTCCAACAAACCACACAGCGACTCCCAATACAGCTCCCGTGGCAAGCGCCAGGGCCGGGAGCACATCATAGACGAGCCTTATGGATCGCTGTGGTTTTAAGTGAAGAAATGTCAGATCAATTAAGGCCAAAAACAGGCATGTAGCCATGGAGGTCGCCATGACAAGGCTCAAAGACGCCGCGACCATCAGGCGTTGTTTTGTCTTTGTCTTCTGTTCGGGCTCAATTCCTTTTTGGGTGTTTGTTTCCCGTGCGGATTTGGACCCCCTTTTTTTCTTTGTCTCTTGTTCGGGTTTCATCCCTTTTTTAGTGTCTGTCCCCGGTTCGGGTTTAATCCCCCGTTCGGTGTTTTTGTTGGAGGACGTGCTCATTGTTCCTGCCGATTGCTCCTACCCGGGATTTCCTTTTTTTAGACATGAGGCTAAGTGGGGCCTTTTGACCTTTGTTCACGCCCTTGTTAACGCCCTTGTTCACGCCCTTGTTAACGCCTTTGTTAACGCCCTTGTTCACATCTTTGTTCACGCCCGTTTTTGGACAATTTTTTCAAAGATGCGGCGTTGTGTTTTTAGATTTTGCCTTTATCCGGTTGCCCTGTCAGCCTCTCAATGATGCCTTCAACAGCCGAGTAGGGATCAGTCTCTTTTTCGGCGATGCGTTTTGCGAAAGCTTCCAGCCCACCAAACTCTTTAAGCTCTGCAGACGCTCTCTTGAGCATTCGCTCTTTGAGAAGCTCAACCAATCTCACCTCAGCTCTTCTGAGTGTCCTGCGAAAGCCCTCGTTTGTTTTCCTCAACAGTGATGAATGCTCTTTTATTGCATCCGCCAGCTCATCTATGCCTTTGCTCTTTGTGGCCACTGTCTTTACTATGCTGATCCGCGGTCGATCATCTTTGCCGCTGAGATCAAGCATGAGGTTTAGATCGGCTTCCGTACGTTCCACGCCGCTTCGGTCGGCCTTGTTGATTGCGAGTATATCGGCGATCTCCAAGATGCCTGATTTGATGGCCTGAATTTCATCTCCCAGCCCCGGTACCACCACAACTACGATGGTATGAGCCGATGTGATTACATCTACTTCTCCCTGTCCTACCCCCACGGTCTCCACCAAAATTACATCCCGGCCCATGGCGTCCAACACTGCAACAGCGTCTACAGCCGCTCTGCAGAGCCCTCCCAGGTGTCCTCGGGTGGCCATCGACCTTATGAACACACCTGGATCGACTGCGTGTTTCTGCATTCTGATGCGGTCACCCAGGATAGCGCCACCTGAAAATGGGCTCGTAGGATCTATGGCTACCACCCCAACTGTTTTTTCTTGTTTTCGATATTGGGCGATAAGGGCGTCTACGACGGTGCTTTTTCCAGCCCCCGGGTTACCGGTAATACCCACGACGTGAGCTCGACCTGTGTGTGGATGAAGGCGTTTAAGGACCTCTACGGCCTCAGCCTTTTCATCTTCCAGATCACGAATCAGACGTGCTACCGTGACATCACTTCCATCCAGGACTTCTCGGTATTTCTTTTCAATGCGTTTTGGATCCTGTTGGCTCACTATCCCTAACCCTCCCGAGGTTTCACGTTAGCCTTGATCCACTTGACGATCTCTTCTGTGGATGTCCCCGGGGTGAACAGCTCGGCCACCCCTTGTTTTTTTAACTCTACAACATCATCTTCAGGTATTATCCCGCCGCCGAAGACGATGACATCGTTAACGCCTCGTTTATTGAGGGCCTCAATAGTGGCGGGGA
>JAABSF010000400.1 GCA_011390535.1 Deltaproteobacteria bacterium
AGTGGGTGTTAATCATGGAGAGGGTTTGTTGGAGCTGAAGGTGAGCGCTGATATGCGTGAAGAGAAGGCGGCCAAGAGTCTTGCCGGTGTTTTGAGTAATGTTTTGCCCGGCATAGGGAAATATTCTCCGGATTTGGAACAGATTGGAGCGCTCTTGGAAAAAATCAAGATTGCGGCCAAAGGGCCTGTGTTGAAGTTGTCGCTTAAGCTTGAAAAAGAGGATATAAAAATTCTGCATAGAAAGACAAAAGGGATTATATCCCGGTTTGCCGGAAAAAAGTGAAGAGTAGTATCATCCTTAAGGTTGACTGAATCCTTATGGTTGACTGAATCCTTAGGGTTGACTGAGTCCTTAGGGTTGACTTAGGGCTTAGGGCTGACTTAATACTGAGATGCTCCAATCCAGGGGCGTCGTTGATACCGTGTTGGCGTTAATATCGAAAGCAGTGTTGATGCCCAAAATACGGAACGAGGATAATTATCATGGCAAAAGTAAATTCGCCGTTGGCGCAAGTAAAAGAAAAATTTGAGACAAAAGAGAAGCTCGTTGATGAGATTGTGTCGCTTTTAAAACCGCCGAGAGGCGAAAAGGAAGAGATGAGAGAGCGTTTGAACGTTCAATCCAACTCCAATCTGTTGCGGCTACACGCAAATGCGAAGCATATTCAAGAAGAGTTTGGTTCAAAAGAGAAGCTGGTGGACCAAATCAACACACTTATGGGTCATGCTAAAGACGAAGATCATAAAGAGCGGTTGCTCGAATACAGCCCCGGTAAGCTGATTGATATGTATAAGAGTTTGGAGAAATAGTCAGCCGGTAATGGACGGTTGGGATTTACACTTCGTTGCCCACTGAGGCCGGTTGGGGCCGATTACCCCTGAATTTTCCTTGAGCAGCCTTCCAGATGGGGTCTTCTTCCTGGAGCAGCCTCTTTAGAATTTTGCCTATAAGTGATCTCGGCAGCTCCTGCCTTATCTCTATGTATTTCGGGACCTTATAGTGAGCCAGGTTTTCTTTTGCCCACGCGAGGATCTCTTCTTCTGTTGTTTCGGCGTTTTTATTCAACACAACCCACGCCTTTATAGCTTCCCCGGTGTTATCATCGTGGAGGCCGGCCACGGCTACTTCTTCTACATCGGGGTGCATCTCCATAATTAGCTCCACCTCGTTTGGCAATACACTGTAGCCTTTGTTTTTGATAAGCTGCTTTTTACGATCTAAAATGACTATTCTGCCTCCTTCATCCATGAACCCCAGGTCACCTGTCAGGAGCCAGCGTTTGTTATCTTGGAGAAATATTGTGTCTTTTGTTTCAACCGGTTGGTTCAGATACTCCTTCATTACCTGGGGACCGGTAACTGCGATTTCTCCTATGTGTTCTTTGTCTTTCGGCCCTTTCCCCGTTCCCAAATCT
The DNA here is from genome assembly GCA_011390535.1 of Deltaproteobacteria bacterium. Classification (GTDB taxonomy): domain Bacteria; phylum Myxococcota_A; class Polyangia; order HGW-17; family SLPX01; genus SLPX01. The sequence goes on from JAABSF010000400.1 coordinate 1,416, forward strand.
ACAGTTGGGTCCGCCGAGTGGACGATTTTCCATTCAGTGCCCGGAAACGGGAGCCCTATGTTGCCCACTGATCTTTTTCCTTTGGGCCGGAAAGGGCCGGCGGATACCACTGGAGATGTTTCAGTGAGCCCATATCCCTCAACCAGCCTGCCGCCTGAGGCTTTTTCAAAACGCTCTTGAGTATCTGAGTGGAGCGGCCCCGCACCTGAAACACAGAGTTGCAACTTGTTATCAATACGGATTTTGGGGTTGGCTTCCAGATAACGGGTTAGTTTTTTAAACAGCACTTCGGTTCCCACCATAGTAGATGAGTCTGGGCCGATCCTGTTGAGTGTTTTTGCCAGCTCTTCCATGGGAGGTGGTTTTGGAAACAGAATCATCTTTCCGCCGAACGCTATGGTGGTGTTCATAACTGTAGTCATGGCGAATGAATGGAAAAGAGGGAGGATGCCCACGCTCCCATCGCCTGCTTTGTTTCTGTATAACCATGCCTTGCATTGCAAGGCGTTGGAGACGCAGTTAAAGTGGGTCAACACTGCTGCTTTGGGCAAGCCGGTGGTGCCCCCGGTCATTATATAAACTAAGGGGTCTTCTTTGGGGTTCAGGTCTACTGGTGGAGGATCTATGGGAGCAGCCAGGAGAGTTGTGAACTTGTGAGCGGCTTCAGGGAGATTGCCCGAGGGGATTCTTTTTATCAGTTTTCCTAAAGCCCTTTTAGGATATGGTAAAAAATCCGAGATGTTAGTGCCGATGAGCAGATCTATTCCTGTATCTGCTCTTATGGGTGCGATTTGTTCTTTATATAGCGCATCCAGACAGATCAGGACCTTGGCGCCGACAGTTGTGAGCTGATGAAGGATCTCTTTAGGTTTGTAGGTCGGGTTTATGGCGGAAATGACTGCCCCCAGCCCTGCGGCTGCATAGTAGCTGATCACGTATTGGGTGCTGTTAGGGAGCAACAAAGCCACCACGTCGCCTTTGCGGACGCCCAGTTGATGAAGGGCTGTTGAGAAAGCATCCACATGCCCACTCAGCTCACGGTAGGTCATGGAAGACCCCAGAAACCAGATGGCTTCGTGATAGGGCCACTTTTGAGCAGCCTGGCGGAGCACTTCCCCCAATGTCATTGAAGGAAATTCCATGTTTTTGGCTACCTCTGCTGGCCAACCAGAATCTTCTCGAAACCAGCTTCTGGATTCTTCTACATGGAAAACGGATTTTTCTGCAGTTGAACTAAATTCGTGTGACACAGTCTTCTCCAATATGGGATTAATACAGGCCGGCTATGTGAGCAGAGCGGCTATTTGAGCAGGTCTACGGTACGGAACAAGACGACAATATGTAACAGGCAGGCAATTCAGACAAGCATTTTTACGCCATAATACTCGTCCGGTGAACCCAACTCCAGCGCCGCCTGCCTGCTACTCAAGATTTTTTCAGGTTTATCCGGTCTCCTCAGCTCGATTCGGGCATGTGCCAACTTTGAGTTCAAGCAATGTATGACTGAGCCGTCGGGGTTTCGGTAGTAAAGTCCAGCCGACTCTTCGGGTGATGCTATCACCTCTCCGGTGAGCCCGGTGGTTTCATTTCCGGCGCTGAAAGACCATTTCATGGGGCCGATTAATCCTTTATTTAGAAACATCCTGATAGGCCCGTTAAACGAGATGGTCTCATCACCTGCTCTCACTGTGAGGATTGTCATTTTAGGAGACAACCTTTGGCCGATCCCGGCTCTCGCCGTTACACCTTCGAAAATAATCTCTTCATCTTCATTTTCCCAGGAGTTGATTTGGCACCAGGCATACACAGGAGTATGCTCCGTCCCCCAGTTATGACCACCCATGCCTTGCCACCCGTTAACTTGGACCGTCTCTCCGTCAACCTCGTATTCACCTGTGAATGTGAGCATCGGTGCCGGTGTCACCAGCTTTGTCTTTGGGAAAGGCAGCTTGTATAGACTCTTGTGAAAGAAAAGCTCCATGGGGTCTATGGGATCCCCATAACCTTCCATCTTCAGATCGCACGATATGGAGTGGTCGTCCGTTTCCCACCGCCCGGTGAGCCTACCTTCTTCAATGGAGAACTCTCCCAAGTCGATGCGAAGGTCTGCAGCCCCCTCTTTGGGAAACTCTGCATCTTCCATGGAGATTGTGTTTTTTGCAGCGGTCGGAACGGATCCTCTAAGAAAAGAGATGACCCATGCCTCTGCAACCGAAGCCTCCGGTCGGCCCGCGGGTACGAAAGCTGTCGCCTTAATCCACAAGGCTCTCTCGGAGTCCGGTGAGTTGAGGCGAAAAA
>JAABSF010000401.1 GCA_011390535.1 Deltaproteobacteria bacterium
TAGATATCGTGGTCCCCACGATCGAACCTGTTTCGATCATCAACACCGGCGACATGGTGGATCTAGGCAGCTCGATACCGGATTGGCAGGATTACTACTCGAGTATCGATGGACTGGTCCCGCCGGTACCCTACTACTTTGAGATTCCCGGCAACCATGACGTAAAGGAAGCCGGGGTCATGAACTATCTTTCGTTTACCCAGGCAGGCCAGTCCGGCTTTGATTTGTATGGGCAGACCTTTATCGAAGGAAGAGACAACCCGAACATCGGTCGTCTCCGAGTGCTCCGAACGAACACCGCCGAATCGGATGTCAACGCAGTGAATGTGACGGGTATATTTGGTGAGGAGCAGGCCAATGAGCTCATGGCACTCTCGCCTGGAGATGATCCGATCTCCTACACATTGGTCGCTTCTCACCACCCGCTCACCGGCATCCAGCGCTTGTTGACCGGCTTGGGGCGCATGAGAGACCTTGTCACTCACGTAGGCGCCGAGGTTTACCTCTGCGGCCACGCTCATATTCCCAGGCTCTCCTGGTACGAGAGCACCTTGGTGGTTCAGGCTGTGAGCCTGGGTAAAACCGATCCGCCGGGTTTTTCTTTGGTGTCACTGGATGTCTCCGGTCCCTCGGCCCGGATGATCGACATTACACCTAAAGTTCCTTGGCCCATCGTGATGATCACCGGTCCCGCCGATCCCGATCTTGGTGATGACAACCCTTACGCCGTCTCCCACTCTCCCGGAGGCGAACTTCCCGTGCGCGCGATCGCCTTCGATACTGCGGGGATCTCAAGCGTCGAGGCGCGTCTGGGTGAAGAAGCCGACTGGACAACCATGACCCGCTCCGACGGCGGCGTTTGGTCGACCGCTCTGGCCCTTCCTACCACCTCCGGCGACCACAGCCTTCAAGTCCGCGCCACTGGAGGCTCGGGCACCGAAGCTCAATCCATGCGAATCGTTATCGCCCCCTGACCTCTTGCCCTTGTTTTCTGATCCGTGGTTTCTGATCCGGGGTCTCTGATCCCTGTCCTGTAGTTTAGTCACTTTTTTTGACGATGCACACCTGGTGACCTTCACAGGCACAGTCGATCTCGATTTATCACTTTCTCTTTCCTTCAAGCTCCAGCGTTTTACAGTTTAGTCACTTGACGGGGTTTGGCCGAAGTTGACGGTTGCTATAAAAATTCCCACTGTTACGAGCATGACCAGGATGTTTCCACAAAAAGCTATCATTTTGGACTCCTCTTTTCTTTCCTGTCTGCACATCTTCTATTCTCTGTTTCTGAAAACACTGGAATCAACGAGAATCGAAAATGGTACAGTGTGAATGTGTTTAAGACCTTCTCAAGTACATCAAAGCCTTAACTTTGCTGTCGTTGGGAATAATATACTACAGTGTAGGTAATATATCAAGTTTTCTTACATTGTATTCAAGTGTAGTTTAAATGTGCGGGTCTGTTATGCGGGTTTGTTGTGATGATTTGTTGTGATGATTTGTTGTGGTGACTTGTTTAAAAAGGTTTGACGAGGAGGGATCAGAATTCTCCCTTTATCCCAAATGAAGGGACTATGGGCAGCCCGGGGATCCAGCGTCGTTGGGTGTAGTTGAAGTTGTAGTTTGCGAACTCGGGGTTTTTTCTGGCGTAGACGTTTTGAATGTCGATATATGCGCTTAACCTCCAGGTTTTGAAAATCCATTTTTTGTCGACTCGGACATCCAGTTGATGGAAGTGAGGTACACGTTCGGAGTTCACCAAAGAGGGTACTTGTATATAGGCGTCGGCGTCGGCGTCATAAATTCCGCCGGTTACCGGGCTTGTGGGCAGACCGGTAGCGTATCTGAATCTCAGCCCGAATTCCCAGTTTCTTTTGAACATCACCGTCAGGATCATAGTCAGCAGGTGTGTTTGATCCCAGTCGAATAAAGCGTATTCTCCTGTGGGAGCGCCCGGAGGGAGCGTAGTGTCGTTGTGAATCGATGGGTCTTCTTTTCTCTCAGAGCGCATGAGGGTATATGCCATCCAGCCGAAACACCGCTCAATTCCAAGCACCTTGGGGCAATAACCCGTGAGTGGTTTTTTGAGCAGGAGCTCCATTCCGTAGATGCGGCCTGTCCCGGCGTTGGCCTTGTTTTCCGCTCGGATTTCGCCATCTTCGATGATGGCGTCATAGGTCCTTGAGACGAGATTGTGGAGATGTTTGTAAAATCCGGTGGCGTTTATTTCTACTCCTCCCGGCGCTCGCCACTGGGTTCCTCCTGAGATGTGGAGGCCTTGTTCATAGCCGAGCTGAGAGCTCCCTCCCAAAATGGTGAGCAGATCGGTGATTTGCGGTGGCTGATGAAATAACCCGATTCCGAACTTGAGGTCCACGTTTTTGTGAACTTCAACGTTGGCTTTCAGCCGGGGGTCAAAGCTGTAGCGGGAAAAACCGAGAGAGTTGTAATAATCTAATCTCAGCCCCGGGATCAGGGTGAGGACCTTGTGTGGTTTCCAGGTCCCTTCTAAATAAAGTGCTTGAGCATATGCACCAGCGGTTGTGCTGGTTTGATTGATGTTACGACCGGAGATGGGGCGAAGCTCTTGATCTGTGGAGGCGTCGGGGATGGATGCCACCGCTTTCGCCCAGGCATAGTAGCCGTCGATGCCGAGGCTTAGGCTCAGCTCTTTGCTGAAACGTCGAGTTACTTCGGCTCGCCAGTAAGTGTTCAGAATGCTCAGCGTGAGGCCGAATGAGCCGTCGCCAAGGTTACCGTCGATTTGTTGAAATCCGGACGAAAGGGATCCGTCGATGGTGTAGTCGCCGATCCGCTTTTTGTATATAGCCAAGGCGCGATGAAACAAAAGGGCGAGTTGCCCTCCTTGGGCTGTCGGCGAGAGCCCGGATGGTTCATTGAACAGAAACTTCAGGCGATCATCGCTGCCGAGCAGAAGAACCTTGAGGTTCCCACCCAGCACGGGGTAATCCAGCATTGCTTGGTAGTCGTAATAAGCCGGGGCTGTCTGAAAAGCGATCGGGAAATCGTCCAGGGGAACGGCGCTCAATATGGCGTCGATATAACTGCGACGCGCGGATAAAGCAAATGAGCCCTTTCCCAAAGGACCTTCCAAGAGCAACCCTGCGTCCCATATATCGATGTCTACATATCCGTGCCATCGTTTTTTCGCCGGTCGGGTTTGTACATCGATGATTCCACCGATGGCGCCACCGTGTCGAACCGAAAAGTTACCCGGTATGAATTCAATTTGCTTCAAAATGTCGGAGTTGATGACCGATGTAAGGCCGCCGAAGTGAAAGAGTATGGGGATCGGGTGGCCGTGGAGCAACACATTGGTGTCTCCCGGGGCGGAACCCCTAACCACCAACAAGCCGGCACCGAACGGCGCGCGAGCGACCCCGGGCAGGTTTTGGACCGATTTGAGGGCGTCTCCCTGGGTTCCCGGGATACGTTGAATTTCGGCGAGAGCTACTACGTGTCTGCTTACCTCCTCTCGTTGCGCCTTACTAGTGACCACTGTTTCATAAACGTCAAATGAAATTCTTTCGAGGTAATAGCGGACTTTAACTCGTCCTCCGGGTGAGATGGTCTCTTTTGTTTCAAAACTTCGGTGATTGGGGGTTTTTATTTGGACTCTGTAACGCCCCGGGCGCAGCTCTTTAAAAACAAAGCGCCCGTTTTCATCGGAATAAACCTGGGTCGGGGTGGAA
>JAABSF010000402.1 GCA_011390535.1 Deltaproteobacteria bacterium
GTAATTGTATGAGAATGTTAAAAAAAGAGGATGAGCGGCGTGGTGAACTTATTCACCCACGCCGGAGAATTTCGATCTGCATCCAATCCCCCTGTCACTAATGGTCGCAACAATTACGGAACAAATTGCGGTCCTTCAGAGATTCGGGCACTTATCTTTACATCTTGTTCATGGGTGACTTGGTTGTTAGATTCCACTTCATGATTGATATAGCATTTGACAGAGAACACTTGTGGCATCCTTACACCTCTCTCAGCTCTCCGTTACCGGTGTATCCGGTGAAGGCAACCCGCGGGTGCCGTATTTTCCTGGAAGACGGCACGTCTCTCGTAGACGGTATGGCCTCTTGGTGGTGCGCGATACATGGTTATAACCACCCCCGGCTTATTGCAGCAGCACAGAAACAACTTGGGGAAATGCCCCACGTGATGTTCGGCGGGTTGACTCATGAGCCGGCCGTAGAGCTGGGGCGAAGATTAGTGGATCTTACCCCTGAGCCGCTTCGAAAGGTATTTTTCGCAGACTCGGGGTCTGTCTCGGTGGAAGTGGCCATAAAGATGGCGCTTCAGTACTGGTATGCTCAGGGCAAGCCGGAAAAAAACAGGCTGCTGACCGTCCGTGGCGGATACCACGGAGACACCTTCGGCGCGATGTCGGTTTGTGACCCTGTCACCGGAATGCACAGCATGTTCACAGGTTCTTTGGCTAAGCAGCTATTTGTTGAGCGGCCGGGGTGCGCTTTTCATGAGCCGTGGGATGAATCACACATCTCGTCCATGGCCCGCGCGTTGGAAGAACACGCAGATGACCTTGCGTCGGTGATAATCGAACCGATCGTACAGGGCGCGGGTGGAATGTGGTTTTATTCGCCCGGTTATTTAAAGTGCCTTCGAAGGCTCTGTGATGAACATAATGTTTTGCTTATCGCAGACGAGATCGCCACCGGATTCGGTCGAACAGGGCGCATGTTTGCCTGCGAACATGCAGGTATCTCGCCGGATATCGCCTGTGTAGGAAAAGCCCTCACCGGCGGGACGATGACCCTCGCGGCTGCACTCTGCACGGAAGAGGTTGAAAGAGGCATCTCTTCCGACGGAGAGGGCGTGCTTATGCACGGCCCCACGTTCATGGCAAACCCTTTGGCTTGCAGGGTGGCGGTTGAGTCTCTGGATATCCTGACGAGCTCTCCTTGGCGGGAGAGAGTATCTTCCATCGAGACCCAACTGAAAGAGCAGCTCATGGATATGGCGGATC
>JAABSF010000403.1 GCA_011390535.1 Deltaproteobacteria bacterium
CGGATCACCCCAAAATAGCGGACGTGAGAGTGCTTGGCTGTATCGGGGTTGTGGAGATGAAAAAACCGGTTGATGTCGCACAAGCTCAAAAGCTTTTCATCTCGAAAGGTGCGTGGATTCGCCCATTCGGCAGGTTGGTGTATCTAATGCCGCCCTACGTGATAAACTCGGAAGAGCTCAAGATATTGACCGACGCAATTAAAGCTTTTGTCGCAAGCTGAATCGTCGTGTTGATCTACGGCATGTTTAACTTCGGCGTGTTTATCTACGACGACTAATCGTCAGCTCGCTGTTTTCTATTCGCCGGCGTGTTTGTCTTCGGCGTGTTTATCTACGACGACTAATCGTCGGCTTGCTGTTTTCTATTCGCCGGCGTGTTTGTCTTGGGCGTGTTTATCCTCGACATGCTCACCGTCTTTACAATCTTCATGGTCATGCTCATGCTTATGCTCATGCTTATGCTCATGCTCATGCTCATGGTCATTCTCATGGTCATTGGGATGCTTCGGTACGGCGGGCCGAGTGATCTTCTTTTTCATTGTGGCTCGCCTTCTACCTATGGACGGGGGCTTGATAGGCGCCCCAGGGTACTCTGATTTTTTCTTGAGCGCTGAATCGTTAAAAATTGGAATCACCTCACCTTCAGGCTAAAACCTTTAGGAAAAAAATGGATATCGTGTACATGTTCGTTTATAGATCATGTATACATATTACCTACATTGTAACCATATAACCGACACATGCAAGTTCTTTATGCAAGTTCTTTGTGCGAATTCTTTGTGCAAGTTCTTTGTGCGAATTCTTTGTGCGAATTCTTTGTGCAAGTTCTTTTCGTAAAAATTCTTTGGTTTTTTTTGTTCTCCCATTTATTCCTTCAACACATAGTTGACGAGAGAGGCTCCACGTGTTGAAGTTCGCCAAGCAGGCGCAGTCGCCGTGCAGTCGCCGTGCAGTCGCCACAAGGAGTGGATAATGTCGAGTGAAAAATCAAAAAAGAACGAGTCTTCTTGTTCTAAAGAGTTCCAGCTCGGCTCACATGTAACAGGCCACAACGGAGTGAGCCTGGATGAAGACATGGACTTTTTTCATCCACCTCCGGAAGATATCGGCGAGGTTCAAACCGCTCATTCCACGCTGCGGAGATCTGAGAAACCGCGCTCACGTAGAATGCAGTTGGTTGTGGTTTCGGGGTGGAGCCTGGGTGGCGTTCTGCTGGGGCTGTTGATAGACATCTTTTTTTCAATTGAAAACTCTTTCGTCTTCTTTCTCTTTCCCGTGTTGGGCGGCGTCACCGGAGCGCTGGTGGGCTGGGGGTTGGTAGCCTTCAGTCACACTGTGACTTATGTGGGCGAAAAAGGGATCACGCAGATAAGCTGTACCGGACAAAGGGAGAGCTTCCACGTAGACCACAAGCTCCTGTTCGACGACGCGGGCACTTTAAGAACGCGCATTTATGCTCATTATACAAATAACGTCTACGGGCGAACTGATTATTCGTTTAAATGGAAGGACCGAAAAGAAAACCTTCTTCTGCGGATCGCCGGAACTCATTTCAGCCAAGAAAACACACCCCCGGCCGAGAGCTCATTTCACTACGCAAGTTCAGCCGAAAATAGTTGGACGATTTATATGTTGACCGTAGCGGAATATGAGCTTCAAAAACACGGCTATATTCCCTTTGAGCTTAGAAACGGAGGTTTCATAGGTGTAGGAGAAGGTCATATAATGATGGGCATTTCCGGAAAACCCCAAAAAATAGAAGGGAAAGACATAAAAAGCATCGATATTTACGGCGGCACCTTCTGGATTCGGACAAAGGATTCACACGAGGGCTGGTTCCGTCGCAAGGGAGTATTCGAATTCGACTACTCTGATTTGGCCAACGCAAAATTGTTCCTGATAACCCTGGAAAAACTGCTGGGGTTCGGGCTTGACTAAAAATCAAATATACAAAGAGCCATGACTCAAAACAAAACAAACAACTCCGGCAAAGTAGAAAACGAAACTGCTCTTTCCTTCACCGGATACTGGGTGATAATCTCCTTTGCGTTATTGGGAGGAACAGCGGCGCTCTCACAGAGCACGATCCTCAGAGAAGCGATGGTGACTTTTCACGGCACGGAGCTTACCATCGGTGCTTTTTACGGATCCTGGTTTCTCTGGATAGCCATCGGCGCGTGGGTCAGCCCCAAATTATCCAACCTATACGGGCAACGTTCAGGTAATCTTTATGTTTTGCTCCTGGCCCTCTTTCCCATAATGTTGGCGCTCCAGGTCTTCATCCTTAGATATTGGCGGAACCTGAGCGGGACATCTCCGCTGGAGATAATAACGCTGGAGGAGACGTTGGCCGGCACCTTTGTTGGTACATCAGGGTGCGGTTTTTTAATGGGAGCTCTTTTCCCCATCGCCACAAAGCTCCTGGGAGAAAAGGGAAATG
>JAABSF010000404.1 GCA_011390535.1 Deltaproteobacteria bacterium
TGAGGGCTTTATGCAGTACTCTGTTCTGCAAAGAACCGGATAGCCCCGGCAAAGCCCTGACAAGGGATTTCATCGCTCTCCCGGGATCCAATTCCAGCAGAGCCCTTACGGCAACGGATCTTCCTTCTCCACCGGCCCCTTGCATCGCCTCTCTCACCCGTCCCACCGCCTGAGGCCCTAATCTTTTTAACATTGAAAAAGCGTTGTCACCGGATACAGATCCTTTTTCCACATCTTTCAAAAGGCGCACCACTCCGCCCTCCAGATCCAACTCACTCAGAAAACTCAGCTCCGATATGGCGGTTCTTCCACCCTCTCCCCACTTCCCGCCTCTCTCGCCGAAATACGCCGAACGTAAAAACACAGTGGCACATCGGGCCTTTATTGGTTGAGGGAACAACACCCAATAGGTCGTATTTTCAGAAACAGTGAGGAATTTATCCGCGCCGCCATCTGCTTCTACTTTGTTTCCACCCTCCGTGCCTACCTCACCGGTCCGCCCTTTACCACTCTTCAATCCCTCTTTGACTGTTTCCAGAGGGTCACGAGGCAGGGAGATCAGAAAACTCTTGTCACCTCCTAAATTTACTACAAAGGATTTGAGCCTGTTGTGTTCACGAAAAGCCTTCAGCGACCCTCCATGGCCAGGCAGAACCTTAATTCCGACGATTTTGTATGGAGATTCCGCTCCCCTGTACTCAATAAACTCACCCAGCCCAAACCCTCCCTTTCCTTCGATCCAAGCTGTGGCCGGATTCCCGTCATCCAAAGCATGGGGGCTTTTAATACTTGTCACTACCTCTCCATCACCCAGTGAAGTGGAGGTGTATGTAGCCATCAATGGTGAAAGCCCCGCTGAGCCGACAAATCTTTTCGGGGGCTCAGGTTGAGCTGTTAGTGCCTCCAGCCCCTTAGTTTTGGGAATACTTGTTATGGGCCGCATCCGCCCCGACTTGTAATCCAAAGCGCGAAGAAAGAATCTCGGCTCCTTCCCGTCACACCGCTTCAACCCACGCATGCTCTGGTAGAGCAAAATCCAACGTTCACCCACATCGAGATGCGTTTCATATTCGGCATCCCTCCCCATGGGCCCGGTAAACCCAGACCAAGCAAGCTTTAATTTTCGTATAGAAGGACCAAACAAGATCGCTTCCAGGGCTCTTTCGGTGTTGGAATATTCAGCTTTGACGTGAACAAAAAAGCTCTTATTCCTTCTTCCGGAGAGAGCTGTTAAGACCACCTTTTCCGGTACATTGACGCCGAACGAAAATTTCTTCAACAACACTTTGCCGGAAAAAAGCCTCAATGTCCCATCAGACTCCAGAATCAGACGTTCATCCGGCCCTCTTTTGTCCAGATCTTCCCGGAGCCGGGCCACAATTCGGGGCGAAGAGACATCCCCAGAAGCAACACCAGCGCTAGAGTCATCCGGAGAGGACAACTTCTTTTGGCGCCCTTCTTGGGCCACCGCCACCCCTGAGCCACTGAATGTTAAAAAAAACAATGGTACTGCAATCAGAATACACAGGGCAACTCTCCCGAAAAAGAGCCCATAAAAACGCTGAAAAATGTTGCTTAGGTTTCCGAAAAGGGTATCGGCAAAAACAAAAGGTGATTTAGTCTGATTCTTTTTCATTTCGGTGGTCCTTATCACTCCAACTATTGCGATCACTGTTTTGGTTAAACATCAGTTTTTTTTCAACATCTCACCATCAAGATGACACGACCTTTCCCAAGATGACAAGGTCAAAGACAACAATTCCATATCACAGCCTGTAACAAACACTTTTTCCTACCCTGTGATAAAACTTGACACATTAACTTACATGGTACAACCTGAACTTACATGTAGGTGAAAGTAAATGAATAGCATACAAAAAAATACACAGAGACTTTTTCAAGACGCCCTCAACAGATGCTCCGAGGAGGGGCTGATTAAAGGGACAACCCCGGAAGTACCCATTACTCTGCCCAAAAAGCCGGAGCATGGGGATTTCGCCACCAGCATAGCGTTGATGACGGCCAAGAAAGCAGGGCGGCCTCCTCGTGAGTTGGCACAAATGATCATTGATAGAATCCAAGACCCAGAAGGGATAATAGATTCAATCGAGATCGCCGGTCCCGGTTTCATTAACATCAGGTTATCGGATGATGTCTGGTATCGGGGTCTGGAAACGATTCTTCGAGAAGGTTCGGATTTCGGCAGGGGAGAGAAACGAGCGCATCCAAAAATAAACATTGAGTTTGTGAGCGCCAACCCGACCGGCCCCCTCCATGTTGGCCACGGACGTGGGGCTGCAGTGGGAGATGCCCTAGCCAGATTGCTGCGTTTCGCAGGCTATCAAGTGAGCAGTGAGTATTATCTCAACGACGCCGGGCGTCAGATTTGGAATCTAGGGCAGTCTGTATACGTGCGAGCCCTGGAGATACTCAGAGAGGAGAACAGTCCTGTTCTGAAAAAGTCCCCACTTGATATCCCCGAGTTTCCCGAAGATGGATATCGAGGAGACTATGTAAGTGACATCGCCCAAGACCTGTTAGAGAAAAAAGGCGCCGAATGGGTGGTGGAAAACACAGACATGGATAACATTTCCTCCTTTGCCGCCGCTCGGCTCACCGACACAATTCGTGAATCTCTGGAAAAATTCAATGTTCACTTCGATGTATGGTTTTCAGAGAAAAAACTTCATGAGAGCGGTTCCATCAAAAACGCCGTCAATGAACTTAGAAAAACATCATATATATATGAAAAGGACGGCGCGTTGTGGTTCAAGTCATCTGAGCTGGGTGATGAAAAAGATCGGGTTGTAGTTCGGGATTCAGGCGAGCCTACATATTTCGCCTCTGATATCGCCTACCACGCTGACAAATACGGAAGGGGCTTCGACCACCTAATAAATGTATGGGGTGCGGATCATCACGGCTACGTGGCCCGGATGAAGGGTGCCGTGCAAGCACTCGGCCACTCACCGGATTCCCTCGAAACCCTGCTCGTACAGTTTGTGACCCTCAAAAGGGGTGATGAAAAGGTATCCATGGGCAAACGGTCAGGCCAATTCGTCACAGTAGACGATCTACTGGAAGAGGTTGGAAGAGATCCCATGCGCTACTTCTTTCTGGAGAGGCGACATGATTCTCACATAGATTTTGATATTGAAACCGCCCGCAGCCAAGATCCAACGGTTAATCCAGCGGTTTATGTGCAATACGGTCATGCGAGAGCCTGCAGCATCATCAGGAAAGCGGAAAAAGAGCTGGTTATAAAAAAGCAAGCTTTCAGCATCGAGCTGGCCCGTCAACTCCAACACGAAGATGAACTCAGAATTCTACGCCGCATGATGGACTTCCCCGTAATTGTGGAAGACGCCGCCGAAGCTCGTGAACCTCACAGGGTAATAAACTACCTTCAGGATCTGTCGCGGCAATTTCAAAGCTATTACACCAGAACTAAAAGCGACCCCGTGCTGCCGCCTCCCTCTGTGAGAAAAGGCGACTGGCGAAAGAATTGGGATTGGGAAAAGACACACGCACGCCTGCTGTGGGTCGAAGCAATAGCAATCATCTGCAAGAGCTGTCTGGACATCTTGGGGCTCGCGGCTTCAACCCGAATGGCTCGGCTGTCTGAATGATAAAGGAACGGAGTAAAACCATGGAAGACGCTGCTAAATGGAAAGACAAGGTTGATCTTGTACTGGATAGTC
>JAABSF010000405.1 GCA_011390535.1 Deltaproteobacteria bacterium
GTTTCCGGCTACAATTTCCAAAACTCCGTCACCGTTCAGATCGGCGGTGTGGGAGATTGCGCGAGCACCTCTGCCTCCTACTCCACCAGTGCCTACACATTGGAACTCGCCTTCGTTGTTGTAAATTGTAGCACCGAATATTACCTCGGGGAGCCCGTCACCGTCCATGTCGGCTATTGAGATTCCACCCCAACGGGTGGCGCAAGGTTCGGTCTCCCATAGCAGTGTGCCATCAAGTTTGTAGGCTAATATTTGTTGAGTATCGCTCATCACCAATGCTTCCGGGTAACCGTCCATGTCCACGTCCCCCAAGGCTGGTGCTGTTGAGGAACCCAGCCGGCGGGAAGCATCATCATGACGAAGCACCTCTTCTCCTGTGTCGCCCCTCAGTATCGTCAAAACTCCGGTCCAGTAGCTGCCGCCGTCACAGCTATCTCTATATGCCACGAAGGCCACCTCTGGAATTCCGTCTCCATCCATGTCACCCACCGCCGGAGGTGTCAGCACATCCAAATGATTGGGTAGGATTGAGGGCCCTTCATCAGGAGGCCAGGTCCACTTTAAAACCGGTGAAAAATCTCCAGCGGGAGGAAAATATTCACATCCTCCGGTGGGTATAGGGAGACATTTGTTAATCGTGGGTTCACAGTATTCGTCTAAAGCACAGTTTGCGTCTGTTATGCATCCGGCGCCCGGGCTTATACAGTTGTTCAAAAAGCAGATCTGGCCGGGTAGACAACACATCTCCTCATTCATGTTGTCCAAACAGCGTACACCGTTGGAGCATTTTAAATGACAGTGCCCTCCCATACAGACCTCGTCGTCTTCACAACAGAAGTCCGCACATACATTGTACTCTGCGCAGCACCTGCCTTCGCGGCAACGGTCCCCCTCTTCGCAACACTCGCCTTCACACACCACGCGGCCGGAAGGACAGAAGAAAGCGTCAGGGTCATCCGGTCCGGCATCTCTGTTTTCATTACTGTTTTCGTTGGTATTTGTGGATGCGTCGCCGTCTTCACCGTTACCTTTTGTGGTCCCTCCACAGGCTGCATGTGAAAACGCAAAACCAAGGGTCAAGAACAGAACTACAATTTTAACAAACCTCATTTTAAATTGCTCCGTCGTCTTTTGGAAGGTTTTAAAAACAGAAAACACTGCTCACCATGCCTGCTTATTTTAACTTATTTTTTTGGTGTAAGGAAGGAATCTTCTTCCGGCAAAATTGATGCAGGGGCTTTGGGTTTACCGAAGCGTTGTTTCCATGAAGGCAAGGTTTTTCGATATTTTGAGGCTTATGAAAAAAGATTCAATATATGAGACAACACAAAAGACGCCCAAAAGGTAATGATGATTCCGCTTGCTATGTTTAAGAGTAACCCTATGTAGAGCATTCTGCTTACCTTTACCCCTTTGACCGCGCCGAATGCCAGCGCGTTCACGGGTGTGGCTATGGGGGTCATGAAAGCACAGGTGCTTGCCATGGAGATGGCTATGGTAGGCGGTATTGGTGCAAGTCCGGCTTCGACGCTCATGAGGGCGGCGGCGGGGAAGAGTATTGTCGCTGTTGTTGTGTTGCTTAGTACTTCGGTAGCGAAAAGAGTGATCATTACAAAAGAGAAAACCACTAAGACAGATGGTTGTTCGACATTTGTCAGCATTTTCGCTGCAGAGTGGAGCATCTGTCTGCCGCCCAAAACTGAAGCGCCGAAAACAACTGCAAGTGCAAGCACGATCGCTAGAAGACCTCGCCAGGGTATGTGACCGGTGATTTGATTCAAGGGAAGTAATCTCTCATATGTTTCAGTTGTTGGCCTTGAAGAGGGGGCCGGAGGGGAATGGGATCCCGGACGGGGTGGTGTGGATGTTTTGAAACGCACCGTCATTACGACTGTGGTGGTCAATAGAGTCACGGCAGCTGCGATGATATCGGCATAGAAAACTGAGTAGCGGCGGGTTGCCAATGACAGCACCATGACAGGTTCTGAAAAATCGGAGGAAGTGGATATCAGGATGGCGGCGTGAAGCGTGATAATGGTTAAAAAAGCGAAGACGCCGAAAATTCTGAGTTTTGATGATATTTCGGGTTGGGTTTTATTGTCTCTGCTTTGAGACATGGATCCGGGAGTAAGGTTGGAGAGCTCCTTTTTTACTTTTTTAGGTGTGAATGCCACCAATAACCCTGAGGCGACGATAAGCAACAGCAACATGAGAGGAAATCCAAAAATGAACCATGAAACGAAATTTACTGCGCTTCTCCCCGGGGTGTCCATGACTTCCAGGGCGAAAATCAGATACAAGTTGGCGGGAGAGCCGATTAAAGAGCCTATTCCTCCTATGTTGGCCCCGTAGATAACCGCCAAAACGCATGCTGTGACCGTTGAGTTGGAAACTGGTTTATCTTCAGGGGGTCTATTGGATAGTTCGTCTTGACTTTGGCCGGTAAGGAGTTTGATTACTGGAATAACTGCCAGCACTGTCAGCGCGTTGGGTAAAATGAGCGATAGAAAGGCACAGCCTACCATTATTGAACATAGGATCATCTCCGGTTTTCCACGAAATCTACCCATGAGGTGAGAGACGATTTTAATGTGCCACTTAAGACGCACCAGAAGTCGTGAGGCGATATACCCGGAGATGAACAGGCAAATAGTGTGAATTAGAGTCATTTTATTCGAGTTCCAAAGGTTCTGAACATAAGGGCTGACTCAAGAATTGTTTTTGAGTAAGCCCTAAGATGGAATATTACCATCGAAAATGAGTTATTAGGGCTGAAAATATTTGGGCCTAGTTTGGCCGATTGATTGTTTACCCGAAGGAAATATGTTAATTCCTGTCTCCACAACTCCGGAAGCTTAGGAGAAGAGGACAATGCGTTACGATGTAAAAGAAATAAATGAAATGGTTCGAATGGAGAGTGAGTTTGTTGATCAGTTGATTGAGGAGGTGGGCAAGGTTATTGTGGGTCAAGACTATATGGTGGAGCGCCTCTTGATTGGTTTGCTGGCAAATGGACACGTTCTTTTGGAGGGTGTGCCGGGGCTGGCCAAGACCCTTACCGTGAGCACCATAAGTCATGCCATTGAGGCGGATTTTCAGAGAATTCAGTTTACCCCTGATTTGCTTCCCGCGGACATAATAGGAACCGAGATATACCGTCCGCAGACCGGAGAATTTACGAACAAGACGGGGCCTGTTTTTTCCAATTTGGTTTTATCTGATGAGATCAACAGAGCGCCGGCGAAAGTACAGAGCGCTTTATTAGAAGCCATGCAGGAGCGGCAGGTTACGATAGGAGATAAGTCTTATCCATTGCCCGAGTTGTTTATGGTGATGGCAACACAAAACCCTATAGAGCAGGAGGGGACTTACCCACTCCCTGAGGCACAATTGGACAGATTCATGCTCATGTTGAAGGTGGGCTATCCATCCAAGAAAGAAGAGCGTGAGATCATGTCCAGGATGACCTCCGGCAAAAAGGTTGAAGCCAAGCCGGTGATTAACCCGGAGCAGATCTTAAGCGCAAGAAAAGTGTTGCCTGAGATTCTTATCGCTGATGAGCTGTGCGACTATATTGTTGATTTGGTCTGCGCTTCCAGAGACCCGAAAGAGTATGGCCTTGATGAGTTGGCTGATTTTCTGGAATATGGTGCCAG
>JAABSF010000406.1 GCA_011390535.1 Deltaproteobacteria bacterium
GGCGCATGATCTTGAGTGATTCAGTGCTGGATTATATTGCCGCCCTCACAAGGGTCCGGGTGTCTGGGAGAACGGGAGAGAGGGAAGCGTCCTTTCAGTCCATGCAGCTTGCTGCTTTGGCGGCTTCAGGCCCGGGATCTCTTTCTTTTTCTCCATTGGCTCCAGAGTTGACGTTGGAGCTTGCACAGACCGGCTGGAGAGAGGGGTTCAGGCTTTTTATGGGGCGTTACGTAACCGGCAGCTTTCCTCTTGAGAGGAAATTGTTTTTAGATTTGGCTAAGGGGTTTTTAGCGCGTGGGCTCATTGAACCCGCTACCGCTATTTATTCAAGGGCCGTGTGGATGTGGCCCGAAGAGCTGAAAGAGATGTTGGCCGTGCCGCGCATGTTGGCCTCTGCAGGAAAAACCGGAGATGCTCTTTACTGGGCGCTGCGAATTGCTGAGGCCACAAAAAAGCCGGAGGCTTATTTAAGCGCCGCAGGGATTCTTGAAAAAATGTTGGATCGAGAGCGGGCTCACTCTTTATTGTCTGAAGCCCTTGCTCTGTATCCGGATCATGTGGAGCTGACCATGGCTGCGGCAGCCAATGCCGAAAAAATGAAAAAATACTCAAAAGCAAGGGATATGGTGGAGAGAATCTTGAGAAGACTTCCCAATATGCAGCCTAAGTCACGAGTGCGGTTTCTGACTATTCTTCGCAACATTGCATTAAAAGAAGGAAAGACAGGTGAAGCAAGGAGGCTGGACTATAGAATCGCACGAATAAGAATTCTTGAAAGGGAGCTTGATCGCGCAAAAAAGAACCGTGCGCCATGATCAGAGGAGAGGTATCTCTGTCCTTAGGCCCTTAAATCAGCTTGTGACTCTCTCCCTCATAGCTTGCCTTTTCACCTTCATCTTCATCTTCATCTGCATCCTCTTCGTCTCTTTTACTCACGCCCGGTTGTGCCTGTGTGTCACCATCGCTGAAGTTGTCCGTCTTTGAAGGTGCGGGGTCATCACATGCAGGCTCCCTCATCTCCGGGATCAGAGTCTGCAAGAGGCACCGGATCTCTTTAGGCGAGTAACGTTCAGCCAGATCAGGGAGTCTTCGCAACATCTCATCAAATTCTTCTGCGTCAAATTCGTAAGCTGCTTTCCCAATGAAAATTTTTGGGTGCAGCGTCTTGGTCATGTTTTCATCGGCGGTGGTGAACTCTTCGAATAGTTTTTCGCCGGGTCTTATGCCGGTAAAAGAGATCTCTATATCATCATCGGATAAACCGGAGAGACGGATAAGGTCTTGGGCCAACTGGACTATTTTTACAGGTTTGCCCATGTCCAAAACGAACAATTCTCCACCGCGACCCATCGCTGACGCTTGCATGACAAGCTGACAAGCCTCCGGGATGGTCATAAAATAACGTTTCATTTCAGGGTGAGTCACCGTCACCGGACCACCTTTGGAGATCTGTTCTTTAAAAATAGGAATTACCGATCCCGCAGAGCCGAGCACATTTCCAAACCGCACCGAGACGAATTTGCTTTTCGCTGTCGAGGCAGGTTTCTTCTCTGAAACGACGACTCGCTGGTGTTTTCCGTGGATATACATTTCAGCCAGGCGCTTTGAGCCCCCCATAACCGATGTAGGATTTACAGCTTTGTCGGTTGAGATCATCACAAAGGCTTCGGTGACGAATTCTTCAGCGGTGTCGGCTACACACTTCGTCCCAAGCACATTGTTTTTGAGAGCCTCGCCGGGGTTGATCTCCATCATGGGCACATGCTTGTGAGCAGCGGCGTGAAAAACAATCTGTGGTCGATAGATTTGAAAAACTCTCTCTATGCGTCTTTTATCGCAAATATCAGCGATAATAGGCACAATTGAGACATCTCGTCTGCCTTCCTCCCTACTCTTCCGTTGCAGCTCCATGTCTATTTCAAAAAGAGAGTTCTCGTTTTGCTCCAGTAATAGCAGCTTTTCCGGGTTGAACCGAATCACCTGTCTGCAAAGCTCCGACCCAATAGAGCCGCCGGCGCCGGTCACCAGAACCCGCTTGCCGGTTATGAAGCTCTTTATGAGATGCATATCCAACTCTATCGCCTCACGCCCCAACAGGTCTTCGATGGACACCTCTCTCAGACGGTTCAAGCTTACTCGCCCGTCCAGGATTTCATATATCCCGGGAATAATTTTCATTGAAAGATCGGCGTCTTCGCATGCCTCAACTATTCTGCGGATTGAAGCACCCGGCGCCGAGGCGATACAAATTATTGCCTGCTCTGCATCTGTCTCCTCAGCGATCGCAGGGATAGAAGCCGTATCTCCCAGGACTTTGTGTCCTTGAATCACTGTCCCGGTTTTCATTGTATCGTCATCAATGAAACCTACAACTTCAATACCGAGCCCTGGGTTTTGTTGCACCTCTTTAGCCACCAAAACCCCTGCGCGCCCGGCGCCCACCAGCAAAGTTTTCTTGCCGGCTACAGAGGCTGTGCCACCCCATTTGCCGCGCTCGCTTTTCTCTGCGGATATTCTCCTTAGAAAACGTATCCCGGCAACTCCCATGAAAGAAAGTGAGAAGTCTATTGCCAGCACACCCAGGGGGATGACGATCCATTTGCTGTGTCCACCCATACCGCCCAGCCCCAACCTTAAAGCGATGAGAAAAAGCGATGCGGTAGCCAGAGCGCCGAATATCCGGCTGGCCTCACGCACCCCTACATATCGCCAGGAAAAGTTGTGCACCCCAAAAAGCACCATCACCAGGTATTTAAACATGACCACATAGGGCCAAGAGAAGAAGAGCAGCTTATACTGCGGCATCTCCATGCGAAATTCGAACCGGAACAAAAAGGCCAGCCAAAAAGCAATGGAGAGCGCCAACAGGTCCAGAAAAATCTGTGCTCCTCTCAAGACTATTTTTCCCATTTGTAACCGACCCCTTTTAGCTCACTTCTTTGACGACCTGCATTGATGAAACCTTTAAGACAAAAATAATTTACTATTTTACAATTGAATTTTCAATTCATTTTTACCGACAATGAACACCACACACCCCTTGATTACTATGTTCAATGGGCATTTCTACCCGATAGAAAACCTAAAGCTAAAAAACCACTTGTTATTCTAATCCTCCGGAACCACTTAATTTTCTCAGTAACCACTTATTATTCCACTACCTACAGAACAACAGAGTGAAACAATCATAAGGATAAAGCTCTTTTGTTTCAATGGTTCAGTGAATTTTTTCATAAGGCCACATAGAGATCCCTCCGTCCATAACACGAACGTTTTTGAACCCATGCGCCTTTAAAACAAGAGATGCCTCATAACCCCGCAACGAGGTAGAGCAAAAGACAACGATCTCTTTATCCCGAGGCAGCTCTTCCATGCGGCCCCTGAGAGATCCCGAGGGGATCAGGGTTGATCCCGGGAGCCGAGTTCCTTCATATTCCTGCGGGGTGCTTACGTCTAAGAGAATGAATTTGTCTTTTCTCTTAATTTTGTTGTAAACTTCCATGGCTGAGATGCCTTCGAGCAAGCCGGCCTGTTTGTTCCGGACAATGTTTGCAGCGGTTATGAGATTATCCATGGCGAGGGAGTAGGGGGGGGCGTAACAAAGATCCAGATTGGCGATCTCATCCACAGTCATGCCCGCAGTTATGGCCGTAG
>JAABSF010000407.1 GCA_011390535.1 Deltaproteobacteria bacterium
CGGGAGACTCTGTAGCAGCCCTTAAGCTGGTGGCTTCAACCTTTAAAAAGCTTCAACCCGGCCCGCTTAACTTTGAATCAGTTCCAAAACAGGTTCAAAAAGAGGCCAAGCGACTTTACGATTGGTCTGCAAAAACAATTCATAAAAAAGAACCCATTATTCAGTGGTTCTCAGAGCCCCATCGTCCGGAGATGGTCGGTGCATCACTGATTATATCCGAGATTAAAGACAGCCGCGAAAAACAAGGTCAATTACGGATTTTGCTCTTGTATGCAAAACCAAAGCACACAGACTTCTCCTGGCCTGTCTTGTCATGGCTGTTACTGATCATCATCCCCGGTCTCTTGTTGTATCTTTGGTTATGGAAAGGTGGAGAAGCTCAAAAATGGGCCGCCTGTATCACGACTTCAACGATTGCTGTTCTGGGGTGTGGAGTTTGGCTCTCAGGGCTGTCGCATCTGGCACGAAGGCTCACTATGGATTTTGGAGCTTTTCGGGTTCTAACGGTGGGGCTTGGTGCGCTCTTTGAAACAGGGGTTGTGCCCGCAGTAATACTCATCACCATTCTCTTATCCGCCGGGATCATATCAATTGCCCGTACAGGCTTGGGTAAACGAATGGCGGTGGGGCTGAAAACCCACAGGATCGCCTACTTATATATTTTTCCTGCAGCAGCAGGCATGGTGGTTTTAGTGCTGGTACCTTTTGTCATTGGACTGGGGCTCGGTTTTTTCAATCACTGTGAAGGAGAGTTTGAATTTGTAGGTCTCCGAAACTTCGCTGATATCCTCTCAGGGAGCGGCGCCCCACTGAGCCACCCATTGAACTTCTATTTCACCCTGGGAGTAACCATCCTCTGGACATCATTGAACGTGTTCCTCCACCTGGCAGTGGGGCTTTTCTTGGCGCTTCTCTTGAGAGACCCTGCGCTGAAAATGAAAGGTGTCTACAGGGTTCTGCTTATAATCCCCTGGGCCGTGCCTAACTACATCACAGCGCTCATGTGGAAGGGGATGTTCCATCAACAATATGGCGCCGTAAATATGATCCTTGATGTGATGGGGATCCCTGCAGTCTCATGGTTCAGCTCTTTCTGGACGGCCTTTTCTGCCAATGTAATAACAAACACCTGGCTGGGTTTTCCTTTCATGATGGTGGTCTGTCTGGGAGCGCTCCAATCAATACCACAAGATCTATATGAGGCGGCACAAGTTGACGGGGCGGGCAAATGGACAACTTTTACTAACATTACACTCCCGCTTCTTCGACCTGCTCTCATGCCGGCGGTCATACTCGGTTCAATCTGGACGTTTAACATGTTCAATATCATCTACCTCGTATCAGGAGGTGAGCCGGGAGGGTCTACGGACATTCTCATAACCGAAGCGTACCGTTGGGCTTTCTTGCGCTATGAACGATACGGTCTGGCGGCAGCATACGCCACTTTGATATTTATTATTTTGCTGGGATATACATACATTACAAACCGAGCGACTCGCGCCTCCAAGGGTTAAAGTCCAAGCGGTTTCCATGTATTGATGTTTTCTAAAGGAGTAACTGAACGTGTCTAATAAAAAACGCCCCATATGGCAGGTCATGACCGTTCACGCCTTTTTGATCCTGTTCACGGTAGCCACCCTCTTTCCCATCACCATGGTGATAAGAAAATCCTTAACCCCTGGGGATGAATTCAAACTGTCTCTGAACCCTATCCCACAAGAGGTCACCCTTTCTCATTACAAAAAAGTCCTGACCAATAGAGATTTCGACGGGCGCTGGCTCTTTGGTCGACAGGTTTTGAACTCCATAGTGGTAGCAGGGCTCACGACGGTGGTGGGCGTTTTTTTAGCCGCGACGGCTGCGTATGCCTTCAGCAGGTTCAATTTCCCCGGCAAGAAATCCGGCATGGGATTATTCCTGGTGGTTCAGATGTTTCCAGGCACCCTGTTGCTGATCCCGCTCTATGTAATCCTTGATCAACTAGGGCTTTTGAACAGTATAGCCGGGCTTGTGCTGGTTTATTCTACAACCGCAATACCTTTTTGCGTCTGGAATTTAAAAGGTTACTTCGATACCATCCCAAAAGAACTTGAAGAGGCAGCCTGGATAGATGGCGCGAGCCGCTTGGGGCTCTTCTGGCACGTTGTGCTTCCACTGAGCAAACCCGCCATAGCAGTCACCGCACTCTTTTCTTTTATAACCGGGTGGAACGAATATATCCTGGCCGAAACATTCCTGAATGATGAAGCCGCCTATACCCTCCCTGTCGTTTTGCAACACTTCGTAGGAGATAAATCCGCACAATGGGGTGCCTTCGCCGCAGGCGCCATCCTTGTCTCTATACCTGTAATGGAACTCTTCTATGTACTTCAGCGCCATCTCGTAGCCGGTTTGACCGCCGGCGGCGTAAAGGGATAAACCCGAAGCGTAAAGGGATAAACCCAAAAAAGGTTACGGCGATGCCCTCTATCGAGAGCACCGCCGTAAAGGATCGAAATCAATCTAAAAAGACTTATTTCTTTTTCTTGGGTGGCACGATCGCGTCTTTGCAGACCTTCGAGATTCTCATTTTGACCACGTTCTTAGCCGGAATCTTGATTTCTTCGCCGGTTGAAGGATTGCGGCCCTTACGAGCGCCTCTCTTTTGTTTGACGAGCTTCCCGATTCCAGGAATGGTGAAAGCCCCGACCTTTTTGGTCTCTTTGCAAGCCAACTCGGCCAGATAGTCGAGCATCTCATTCGCCTGCTTTTTGGGAATCTCGAATTTTTCTGCGACATTCGTCACGATCTCTGATTTTGTCATCGGTTTTTTTGCTGTTGCCATAATAACTCCCTTCCTTTATTGGGTTGGTTTAGCTATGAATTTTTGCCAGATCCCAAAATAAGTCAATACACATAGTACTTTCAGAGGTCTTTTTTTTTTGCCCCCATTGATCTTGCTAATCCACATGCATCTAACACAGCATTTAAAAGGCTTGAATAGAGCGAACAAATTGGATCACAGCGTCAAGAGCATAGTTTTTTCAAAACTTTAATGTATAATGATTACGTATAGTTACATACCAACAAACACTAAAGAGCCTACCATTAAAAGCCTTTGGCCTGCCCCACCTATTTATACCTGAATCGATCATTTCAATCCTCTTCTCGGCGGTCTTATGAGACCCTTTTATACTAGGGTGATCCGTAGTTTTTTGCATTTTTTTTTAAATGTTAGACGTCACCCCTCCAAAAAAAGCTTTATTCCGATCTCCTGACTCATAAACCCTACGACATAGGCTCCTATACAATTTTGAGTTCACACACCCTTAAATGCCACAAAAATCCACGAAACAGCACAAAGTGGAAAAAGGATCATCGCCCCATTTATTTTTTTCGAAAACCAAAGAAAAGGATCTAAAAAAAAGTTCAACCTACCTTAAGGACAGAAAAAACAAATGAACCATCAAGGAGAGCCATCCCTCTCCCACATGTTCCACCAAGGAAATCTTATAGTTTGGCCAACCTCTTTTTCAGGATTTCGCGAACAGAGGCACGCAACTTCTCGGATTTTCGAAGCTCTCTCAAATCCTGAGGTCCCAGCCTCGATAACAAGCTCCGGACCTTAGGTAACGGCAACTTAGGATTCTTTATGAGATTTTTTACAA
>JAABSF010000408.1 GCA_011390535.1 Deltaproteobacteria bacterium
GTGATTTGGAACCTCGGAACTGAATGACATTACAAACTCTCATCAAGTTTCACCACCCATGGCCATCAAGTCTTCCAGTTGTTTGGAAAGAAAAGGATCTGTCTCTACTACTTCCTTCACTCTCTCCACAATAGACTCAAACTTCTCTTTACTCGCCCCTTCGCCTACTTGCGCTTCCACCACCTTCCGTACCATGAGATCCGTTGCTTCAGTCTTGCCTATCTTGCCCGCACGAATACCAGCAGCTATCTCCTTTATGCTTTCAGGCGGTAAAACAGAAGAGGTGGGGGCCGCCTTTCCGACAGCACCGACACCTTTCATGTCACCGGCTCCTTTTGCGGCGTTTGACATGACCGAAGAAAAATCTTCGCTTTTCCGCTCTGTTGGATCTACACGACTTGTCTCTGTAGGAGACGGCTTTTTCGGAGGACCCGAGCCATGAATTTTCATGATTCCACCTATCTTCTCTCCCGAAACCCTGGAAAGTTTTCATCGGTTTATTCCGGTTTCGCTATTACCATTAAACATTAGTCATCCCATCAATGCAACAAATCAGTCAATTGAATACAAAACACAAACTATATTCAACCAGTCACCTGTTATGCCTTAGCTGTTATGCCGTAACGGATATTCTTTCACCAAAAGCACCGCTAACTGTCAGGATCGGATATTATTGATAGCCGAGCGTGCTGTATCGTGCCTGGACTTTAACAAATTCGACAAAGTGGTAAACCGCCTGTTTTCCTGCTGCATTTTTTGCTGAAGCTGCAAGAAAAACATGTTCATCTCCCTGCTCTCATCCTGAAGTTGCTTCATGGCATCATAATCCGTACCTTGCCCATTCTCTGTTCCAGCGCCACCAACGCCCCCTGCGGAACCCGAACCACCCAGAGGTCCGGAGGCGCTGCCCGAACGTTTTGCCAATCTCTCCCTCGTCCGGGCCAGAGCAGCGGACACGACGGTCCCGCCTACCATGCCCGTAGCCATTTCGGCGCCCGCCAAAAGAACCTGCGCACCCCCTGTAAGAACACTCGAAAAGGATGACTCTGAACGTGGAGTTTGTCGATCTCTGGTTTTCTGAACACTGATTTGACTTTTTCCTGTTCCCATTATTCGTGTTGACATTGCTCTTCTCCTTCTGTCGTTTCAGTTATACTTTTTTGCCTCGTTTGCATCAGTTATCGGAGATCAGAGCAAAATGTTGCGTAGTTTTTTATTTTTCTTCACTACATGTGTGAGGCCGACAGCGTTTAGGGGTGACTCAACAAAGCTTAACCTCATAATAGACGACAAATAATTGACCTTTTTGAGCGCGGTTTTCAAAAGCCGCAGCATGGCCGAGTAACCAATTGCCAATGTCTGTCACCTTTTCCCGTGCAGCTCAAGTCAGATCTATTTATTCAAAAAAGTACTATTTCGAACGAGCAGTAAAATGGGGCAGTCCCAAAAAGCCGGCGTATCCAAGTGGTGCTGTCCGAAGGACTGAAACCACTTTGACGAGTCGCTGACGAAGCTCTCCGAAGGGGGAGCTTCAAACAGCGACGTCCGGCGGCTTGGGCACTGCCCTCAAAAATCGCTCGTTCGGTCCTTCGAATTCATCCCATCCCGAAGGCCTACGCCATGACCGAGTGAAGAGTCCTACTTCATGGAATCGAGCCCCCCATAAAGTCAACGTTGCATCTCTACAAGTTGAGTGTTAGGAAAAGTGTTCATTCTGCAAAGAGATTTTTACCATGAATCAATAGGAGGCTGTTTTGCCGTTTAGAGTGATCAAGAGCCCTGGTGGCGGAAGTGGATCTGAAAACAGTTTAATAATGTGGGCTAAGCTCCTGGGAGGAGGTGTGGTCGCCGCTGTGATAGCTTTGGTAGTCATAAGTCGAGTAGGTTGCGTCAATGTCATGACCCCCGTAGGGCACGAAGGCTATATTAAATCCAACCCTATCTTCGGCCAGGCCGATTTCGTGGGAATACAAGAAGGGCCTACCTCCACCGGCTGGGTCTGGAGACAAAAAGTCATCAACATAGACGTTCGCCCCAGAACTTTCAGTGAAGACATGAAAATCCTTACCGCAGAGCGGTTGGAGCTTCGTTTTCGTGTTCACGCCAGAATCCGGCTGCGCAAAGGTAAAATCAAAAGTCTGGTTGAACGTTTCGGCGGCAACAACTGGTATCGGGCCAATGTACAGCAACAGCTCCGATCAGTGGTAAGAGCCAAAGTGCAGGAGCTAAAGGCGTTCGATGTTAAAAACCAAATGGCGGAGATAGCAGCCGGGGTGTTAAAAGACATGAAGGGTCGATATGGAAAAACTCCCATACAGTTCCTTAGCGTGGATATCGGCGATATCCGTTATCCCAACATAGTCGTCCAGTCTGTTGTGCGAAAATTCGTAACCAACGAAGACAACGAACGTAAAGATATCGAGTTGAAGATAGCGAGGCGGCAAATCGCCATTGGGATCGCAGAAGCAGAAGGGATAGCGGATGCTCAACTCATAATCAGGACCACCCTTGACCCAATGTTTGTCCAATACGAGGCATTGAAAGCCATAGAGCGTCTCGCCGGTTCCAAGAATACAACATTTGTGTTGACCCCCGTCAGTAAAGAAGGTTCAGCACCGCTCATAATAAGCATGGATAAATAGAGGGGGTACAAAAAATGATAACAAAAACAAAAGCATTGAAAAAAAGCAGCAAAAAACCTTCAAATAGTGAAAACGCCACAAATAGTGAAAATGCCTCACACAGAGGATCCGGCTTTTTCGCAAGTCTCATGGTGATCACCCTCTTGGCAACTACTTCTTATTTTTCCGGTGGTTGTACACACCCTGAGACGCCGGCCGGACATGAAGGATATATCTTTCATAAACCTCTAATCTTCGGAAAAGCAGAATACAGAAAGACTCTCACCGGCCCATCTTCAACAGGGCTCTCCTGGCGTCTTTATGTAGTCAACGTAGACATGAGAGCAAAGAGCTACCAGGAAGATTTTCAGCTCCTCACATCCGACAATTTGAGCGTAAAATTCGAAGTCAACACCCGGATCAGTCTTCGTCCAAACTCCTCAAAAAAAATTGTTGAAAGATGGGGAGGAGAAAAATGGTTCGAGTGGAATGTAAAAGAGCCTCTCAGGACTACTGTAAGACGTGAGATTACTCAAATAAGCGCCATACAGATCCAGCTCAAAACAAACGCCGTCCGGCAAACCATCTACGAGCGTCTCTTGAAAATATATGAGGGCACACCGGTTCAAATCGAGAGTGTCGACATAGGAAATATTCAGTTCCCTACCCGCGTAACCAGAGCAATTGAAAAAAAGATCGGTCAACAACAAGAGCTGGAGCGGCAGGAGTACATGCTGGCCAAAACAAAAAAGGAAGCGGCGATAAAAGTGCTTGAATCTCTAAAAGCCGCGAAACAACAGATTATCATCTCTTCCACATTGAACCCCTTGTATGTACAGCGTATGGCGGTTGGGGTTTATAAAAAACTGGCGGAATCATCCAATAAAACAGTTATCATGCTGCCCAATTCCGCCGATGGCACCGGGTTGCCCATAGTGCTGGACAGCCAAGAGACCAAAAAGCTCTCTCCTGCGGATAAAAAGTTTCTCCAAGAGATGGAAGAGAAATACATAGATCGGAAGAG
>JAABSF010000045.1 GCA_011390535.1 Deltaproteobacteria bacterium
CTGAACAAGTATATTATTGGGCAATTTGATGCTAAAAAGACGCTCGCCGTTGCGGTCTATAATCATTACAAACGCATAAACTCCACAGCGAGACCTGGAGATGTGGAATTAGCCAAGGGCAATATTGTCATGTTGGGACCCACTGGTTCAGGGAAGACTCTTTTAGCTGAGACCCTTGCCAGGAAATTGGATGTTCCTTTTGCCATCACAGATGCAACCACTTTAACTGAGGCCGGGTATGTGGGCGAAGATGTGGAGAGTGTCATCAAAGCACTTTATAGGGATGCTGGGAATGATGCTGAAAAAGCGGCAAAGGGTATTATTTGCATTGATGAAATCGACAAGATTGCCAGGCGAGGTTCCGGGCCTTCTCCAACAAGAGATGTGTCTGGAGAGGGAGTACAGCAAGCATTGCTTAAGCTTTTGGAAGGAAAGCAGTGCACCATTACACCGGATGGCGCCAGAAATAGGCCTCAACAAGAGTTAGTGCAGATTAATACGAGCCAGGTTCTTTTCATATGTACCGGTTCATTTAACGGCCTAGAAGAAATTATTCGTCGTCGCCTTGGGGATCGTGGGATTGGCTTTGGCGCTCAGGTGAGACCTCCCGAAGATGATTTAGATGCTATTCGTTCTTTAGCTCGGACAGAAGATCTTATTAGATACGGTTTGATTCCGGAATTCATGGGCAGGTTGCCGGTGATTGTGAGCTGTGACGCGTTGAGTATTGATGATTTGGTGGATGTGCTTTGGCAGCCCAAAAATTCACTCGTAAAACAGTATCAGTATTTGTTTAGCCTAGAGAGTGTTAAGCTGGTTTTTGCAGATGGTGCGCTGAAAGCGATAGCAGAGGAGGCGCATCGAAGAAAAAGCGGAGCAAGAGGTCTCAGGTCCATAATGGAAGAGGTTATGCTTGATATCATGTATGAATTGCCCTCTTTGTCTGATGTTACGGAATGTGTGATAGATGAGCAAACCGTAAAAACTAGAGGGCGGCCGATACTGGTGGAGAAAAAGAAAGCATCTTGAAAAACGACAACAAAAAAAGAGATAGGGCGGGTTTGACTGACAAAGAAAAAGAAAAATTACGAGAGGTTTTGCTGGAAAACAGAGAGCGCATATTGGATAATGCTAGATCCGGGCTTGAATTAAGCATGAACCGGGATACAGATCTCGGTAGGGATTCAATCGATGAATCCACCGGTGAAGAGCTCCTGTCTACGGCTTTAAGGCTGAGAGATCGGGAAAAAAAGCTTCTCGATAAGATAGAAGAGGCGCTGGAGCGTCTGAACGAAGAGACGATTAATGAATGTGAGGATTGTGGTGGAGAGATAGGGTTTGGTAGGTTGCTTGTGCGCCCGGTCACAACGTTTTGTGTCGACTGCAAAGAAGATCGTGAGGTTCATGAGGATATGGCGGAAATCGGCCATCGGCGGGCTCCTTTTAAGGAATGACTCAAAAAGCACCTCTGGTCTTGCGTTTGAATCAGATCTAGGTTGCTGGACAACCGTTCATAAGGCATTCTTTTGTCTTATTCTCATTTTTGGGTAAGAGTAGAGTTCTTTTTATTTGAGATTGACGCAGGATGATAAGTGGGTAAATGTGAGCTGGTCGATGCTCAAATCATCTAAGATATTGGACCAAATACTTTATGGCTGAGGAGCAGAAATATCGGATAATTCGAAAACTGGACGCCGGTGGAATGGCGGCTGTTTTCCTTGCCGAGTCAGAGTCGATTAAGGGGTTTAAGCGACGGGTAGCCATAAAGCGTATTCTGCCGCATCTGACCAAAAACAGGCGTTTTGTGCAGATGTTTTTAGATGAAGCGAGGCTCAGTCTACAGCTTCAACATGCTAACATCGTTTCGGTTTTTGACATTGGAAAGGCTGATAACACCTTTTTCATTGTCATGGATTTCATCGACGGCGCGAATCTGAAAAACGTCATCGACATGACAAAAAAGAGGGGAGAACTTATCCCCATGGAGCAGGCCATCTACATCGTAAGGGAGGTGTGTGAGGGGCTGGCCTATGCTCATGATCAGAGAGATATGGAAACAGGTGAACCTTTGGGGATTGTTCACCGTGATGTAAGCCCGCCGAACATTTTGATATCCATCCGTGGTGAGATTAAATTAACTGATTTTGGCCTTGCCAAGGCTACAAGTCAGTTGGAACAAACGGATCCAGGAGTGGTAAAAGGGAAGTTTTCCTATCTCTCTCCAGAGGCAGCCGCCGGCACGGATTTGGATAGTCGAGCGGATATTTTTTCAGCAGGCATAATTCTTTGGGAGCTGCTTACCGGGCGGCGTCTTTTCTTTGGTGAGTCGGATTATCATACTGTTGAATTGGTGCGAAAAGCCGATATACCGCCTATGTCTGAAGTAAACCCGGATGTCCCTAAAGAGTTGGAGGAAATTCTTCTCCGTGCTTTGGCGAGAGATGCAAATGAGCGCTATGGGAGTGCCCCGGAGTTTGGTGAAGCCCTCACAAGGTTTCTGTTTGGTCATGGAATGGCGGTTGGGCGTCATGATATAGCTCGGCTCATCCAGAAGACCATCTCTCAGCAAACCGAAGAGGCCAAACCCAAAAAAGTACGAGATTCCGGTGGAATAATAGACGCTTTGATACAAGAAGAGATCGTGAAGTTCACTTCTTTGGATGATTTGGATGACCCTCTGGATGTTGGTTCCAAGCCACTCAGCCCTGAAGACATTAGCGTTGCTGAACCCTTGGATCCGGCGGGTTTTGTAGATCCGCGAGCATGGGCTGATGATATATCCGGCGAGGGTTTGCCGGATCTTTTAGGGGCTCCATCAGCCATGGCTCCGGAAGAGATAGGTGGCATTGGTGAAGAACTCGAGCTTTTAGAACCGGAAGAGTTGGAAGAGTTGGAAGTTGTGGAAGAGCCGGTTTTAGGGGTGGAGAAGAAAAAAGAGGTAGTCAAAGAGGAGCCTTCGGAAGAAAGTAAAAAAGCTGGTATCATGATGGCATCACACAGAATGCCTTCGCCTGCACCGAAAGAAGAGAAGTCCGGGTTGAGTGTGTTGTTATGGGGGCTGGTATTTTTGAGCACTTTGATAGCGGCCGGTGTTGCGTTGTGGTTTTTCGATCTGGTATGAGGATTTCGGTTTTTTTAATCCACTACGCTGAGACTTCTTCGTGCAGATGATACAAGGTCGCCGTATCTTCTGTATTTCAAGTATGTTCTAAAGTGGTCCGCCGCCTTTTTTGCTTGTCCCTTATTTCGATATATCTCTCCAAGATAATAGTGTGTTTCTGCATATCCTCGATCAAGTGAGATGCCTTTCAGCAATGACTGAAAAGCTTCGTTCTCCCTTTCTTCTTCGTACAAACACACGCCTTGGAGGTGGTAGGCTATTGCGCAATAGGGGTCGATCTCCAAAGCTTTGTTGAAATCCTTGTAGCCCAACCGCCCTTTGCCCAGAAGAAAAAACGCTCGTCCCCTATATGCACGTATTATGGCGGCCAATCTAGGGGAACATGTGTATGAGTTGCAACTCTTTCTTGCGTTATTGAATTGCCTCCATGCAACTCGGACCTTTCTTTTGGCAAGCCAGAGGCGTCCGCGTATGAGTCGGATGAAGGGGTGTCGGCGGTTTTGTTTTTTTACACGGGATAGCAGTTGTTCTGCTTTTCTAAATTGTAGCTGATATATAGCAGACAAACCCAAGAGACCTTTTGCTTCAATGAATTCCGCCTTGGAGCTTTTTACAGCCCTCTCCAGGTACTGATCTGCTTTTGCGTAATCTCCTTCTCGCAGGTGTGCCCAGCCGTTTACAAAATTCCATGTCGAACCCCGATCTTTTTCATAGATCTTCCGAAGGGTCTTGAAAGCTTCTTGGAAATTACCGGTCACCACATGTATTTTAGCCAAACGAATCAACGCACGTGAGTGATTGGGGCTTCGTTTGAGCACTTGTCTATAGGGAGAAGCTGCGGCTTCATACCTGCCTTGCTGAAAGGCAAGATCTCCCAATTCCAACCAGTTTGAGAGGGATGATGGTTGTATGGATGCGGCTCTTTTAAGATGTAGTTGCGCGCTGTCCCATTTTCCTCTTTTTGCTAACACTCGCCCGAGGGCCGAGTGCACTTTGGGGTTCCCTCCGTCATGCTCAAGAGCCGCTTTTAGCCGAGCTTCCGCCATGACCAGCTTGTTTTGTTTTTCCAGCACTTCGCTTCCGGCCAACAGAATGTCTACGTTTTGCGAATGCTCTTTGAAAAGCTTTTCAGCGAGTTTTTGAGCGGACGACAGTCTATTGGATGCTTTCAGAGCACGTACCTTCATAATCTGTAAAGAAAGATCGGAAGGAGCGATTTTCATGCCCCTCTCAATGGTTGAAAGGGCGTCGCTGTTACGTTCAAGTTCCA
The DNA here is from genome assembly GCA_011390535.1 of Deltaproteobacteria bacterium. Taxonomy (GTDB): domain Bacteria; phylum Myxococcota_A; class Polyangia; order HGW-17; family SLPX01; genus SLPX01. Next base: position 4,392 of record JAABSF010000045.1, read on the forward strand.
AAAGCACTTTGGCGTGGATACTGTACCATCTAGCTCCTCTAAAACGATTCTCTACGGAAGCCAGCTCGCCCAAAGCTTTCTGTGCGAGATCAGATTCCAAGTAACTTTGGGCAAGCAAAAGAAGAACCCTGGATCTGGACGGATATCGTTTTTTTAGAGCTTCCAGCTTTTCTTTTGCTTGTGGTTGTCTTTGAAGAGCTAACAGCGCTTCTGCTCCAACTTCTTGAAAATCTACTTGATGGATGTCCGGTTTTTCCTGCATAGCGTGTATGCTGGATTCCGCCGCTTCCTGGTTGCGGAGACACAGATGTAGCTTTGTCTCAATAAGGTTTGCCCATGATTGGTGAAATGTTGTCCATGTCTTAATCGTGTTATGTTGAACCCGCTTAATATCAGCTTTCAACTCACTGCACGGGCACCCTTGTCTCTGTTTGCATTCTAAGAGACGAAGCCTTATGTCGAGCAATTCAACGCTTGGGTTACCGGAGTTCTTTTTTTTTAGGGAAGCTATGGCAGGTTTAGCTTTTTCAGGGTTTTCAGCAATTATCCAAAGCCTGGCAAGGGCAAAATAAATCCATATCGATGGGGTATCTCTGAGTCTGAGCGCGTGGCGGAAATGGTTTGCGGCAGCTTCCCAATTCCCATATGTCATCAGCGCCACCCCTCGGACATAGAAAATCCAAGCCGACTTAGACCATTTGCCGATGGCATCGTCTGCAAGATCAAGGGCGGCTTTGTTTTTTCCGCTCAGTATTAACACTCCTATTTTAGCAGCTGTTCCCAGAGCGGAGGGCTCTCCCTTTATGTTCTTTAATGATTTTTTTGCGTGCTCTATTGGATGTCCGAATTCCAAGCTGAGCAGCAGCAAAGCAAGAGATTGGGCGGCTTGCGCTTTTTTGTCATTTTTGAGTTTGTCGAATATTAAGGTGGCACCTCTTAAGCCTTCCATGTCTCCTCTTTTCATTAATGAAAAGGCTTTCTCTTTTTTTTCTTTTTCTCGTTTTGCAGCGCGGTTCTTTACGTAAAACAGGCCGCTTGTAACTGCTACAATGAGGACAATTGCAACAAGCCCTACACCTAGCCACAATGGAGACTTTAGGGCTTTTTTTGTTTCGGATTTGATTTTCGTTCCGGAAAGTGACTGTGCATGGGTGTCTGACAAAGGGGGTCTCGGTGCCTTTTGCCCCATAGGAGTTTTTTTATTGGTGGATATATTTGCGCGTGACCTCTGTCCGGTTGTTCTACTCTGCCCCATCGATCCATGTGAAAAAGGGGCTGATCTCTGCGGTGCGGGCGGATGTTCAGGATGTTGACGAGCAATCCGTTCTGCTGGGCGAGCCGGCGCCGGTGTGGTCGCCGGTGCGTATCGAGCAGAGTGACCTTGCAGTGGAGGTGGTGCCGGTGGTATCTGTGGTGATGAAGGTTGTCTTTTCG
>JAABSF010000046.1 GCA_011390535.1 Deltaproteobacteria bacterium
TTTTCGGAGGCGGAGGTGGCACTTGTCCACCTGGGCTTTGCATGGACGGTTTTTTTTGATGAAGCCGCGCATGGTTTTTGGATGAAGGTTTTTTTCTATCCAATGGTCGGGGCGCCGGTGGGTGAACATTACGCGCCTTTCGTTGTTCTGCAAAGGGATCGTTATCTAATTTCGGACGCTTCGGTGGAGCCGGAGAGATGGGGGGAAGATTTTTGCTTTTCAAATGCGGTGTGGTAAGCACTTCATCCATGTCGTCGTCGATATCCACGAGAGCAGAAGGTTGGGATGACCCGCTACGTTGTTTTTTTACTGGAGACGGGAGCTTTGATTTTGGCGGATGGGCTCCAGGTCTTTTTTCAAAGAGGTCCTTTATGTCTTCCAAATCCTCTTCGGTTGAAACTTCCCGTGAAGAAGCACCTGAAAAAAGGTTGGATCGTTGCGAATTTCGTGAGTCTGTTTTTGATCTTTTGGGTTTCAATGAGCGGGTCTTGTCCAGCTCGAGTTCCACAGATGATATTTTTTGCCCTTCTTCTATGTGTTTTATCGGGCGTTGATGTAATCCGGCTATTTCTCCCGTTGTAACTGCTACTTGTTCTACTGTTACAAGTCTCTCAGGGGAAATGAACTTTACAACTGCACCACGGGCATCTGTCTCTTCTTCTTCTTCGGTGTCTTTTATTTCTTCAAGAGGCTCATTTTTCGCCGTTTCATTTCTTGGTGGGGCCTCTTTTTTTTCTCCAAAAACAGGTTTCTTCCGGGAGGGAGAGGCTCCTTTACCTTTCTTGGATTTAACCTTGGGCTGCTTCAGCCTATTACCCTTATTTTCGGGGACTGCTGTAGATTCAGATACTTGTTCTTTAGATACCTCTTTAACTTCTGATTCTTCAACAACTTCCAGGTCTCCGAGGTCGAGCTCTTTTGTTCCATTTTTTGATGGTTCAGCTCTAATATGTTCATGTTTTTCATCAAAAGCTTTCGGACCACCTTCATGATTTTTGGTTTCTCCAGATACCTTCGTTTCAGCTTTTGCTTCCCCAGCTACTGCATATTCTTCTTTCTCTTCCTTGTTTTTTTCTTCTTGTGCCGAATCTATTTCTTCATCTGTTTCCGTGTCATCTTCCTTATCATCTGCTATCAGTCCCGCCGGCAGTTCATCCATGGTTGTAGAATCACCAACCGCCAGGAGCTCTTCAGAGAGCTCTTCTTCGACTACGAGTTCCTCCTTCGCAGGTGTTGTTTTATGCGCTTCAATGTTGACTGGATGACCTTGATTATTGTCATCCGTATCATCTGTATCGTTTGCATCAACCTCACCATCCGCGCTCTCTTCCATCTCGTTTAGATCCATTATTTCTGTGGGATCTCCCTCCAATTCATCTGTTTCTTCCATTGGATAAGATTTAGTTGCGGATGTATCCACACCAACGCTCCCTGTGTCGAGATCAGGATCTTGCGTCAGTTGTATTTCATCAATAAGCCTTTTTACCTTTTTGTTGTCAGGATCCAGGCTTTCAGCATGGTTTAATGCGTTTAGTGCTTTACCGAAAGAACCTTTGAAAAAAAGAGCTTCTCCCTTTAATGTCCAAGCTTCCGACTTGGATTCATCCAGCTCTAAAACTATCTGAGATTCAGCTAAAACATCGTCGTATCGTGCAAGACTCATTAGACTCTTGCCGAGCAGTAATCGGCTTTCGATGTCTTGAGGAGTTGAAAGAAGAGTAAGTCGTGCTACTTTAACGGCATCTTGAAAACGACGTTGAGATACTAACTCTTCTATTTTTGCTCTTTGTGAAGAGAGCTTGTCTGCCATATTTAAGGGCCTAGTTGCTTGTTTAAAAAAACAGCATCATAAAAAGATTGAAAATAATGATTCGTCAATACGATTTCTAATCATATTGTAGAAAGTGCCTTGGAATCAATCAATTTCAAGCCGTGAAGGTGGATTAGATCATTTTCAATCTCGTGGAATAAGCATGTTTCTTTGTCTGACGTTTTGATTCCATAGGAGCTTTGACAAGGAAATCCAGATTCGGCCAAACCAACAATTCAGATCATTCTGTGTTTTTTTAGTTTAAGTCTAAAAGTGGTTCTCTTCATTTTGAGGAGGCTTGCTGCTTTGGATTGGTTTCCCTTTGTTGTCTCTAACGCCTTTGCCAACATAGTTCTCTCCATTGCGTTCAAAGATTCCGTTCGTTGGAGGGGGTCATCCGGTTGATATTCTGCATTGTATTCCGGTTCGGGTTGTTTTGCACGGGATTCCACGTATTGAAGGGCATCATCAGAGATATCACCTGATGGATCATTTATGGCTTTAGTTGGGCTGGGCTCGGGACTTTTCCACCCGTCCGCTGAAGACTTTTGTCTAAAAGGGTTTTCCTTGAACGCTTTTTCTGCAGCTTGTTCCCAGCCCAGCACAGATGACCTTCGAACCAAGTTTCTGAGCTCTCTGATATTGCCGGGCCAGTCATGTTTCATCAGTTTGTCCAATACCCAACGCGACGGGAACTCTGCGCGTTTTGTATAAGGTAGTGTTTTTAGAAAGTGTTGGATCAATATGGGAATGTCCGAAGGACGTTCTCTGAGAGGTGGTAGTGAAATCATGCATTCCGCAAGTCTGTAATAGAGGTCACTTCTAAAAAGCCCGAGGTGCATCAGCGATTTGAGGTTTTGATTTGTAGCACATATAATTCGTGCATTGGAGGATCTGAGCCGGTTGCTTCCAAGCCTGCGGATTTTTCCTGAATCCAAAACTCTTAGAAGAGCGGGCTGTTGAGGTAGTGGAAGCTCTCCGATCTCGTCTAAAAAAAGTGTACCACCGTTGGCCGACTCGAAAACACCGGATTTTGCTTTGTCTGCTCCTGTAAAAGCTCCCTTTTCATAACCAAACAGTTCTGCCTCCAGTAGATCCGGCGGCAGGGCTCCACAGTTGATTGGGATAAAACTTTTGTCCGATCTATAGCTCATTTTATGAAAAACATCCGCCACCAATTCTTTTCCTGTTCCACTCTCGCCCAGAATCATAACTGAGAGGTTTGTCTCCGCTAACATCTCGATTTGTTTGAAAACTTCAAGCATAGCGGGGGATTGAGCTACCATGTCACCACATTTCCGTACTTTGTAGAGGTTGGGAAAAACACCCTTTGATGAAGTAAACCTCAGTGTTGTGTTTCCAATGTGAATGGCGTCACCTCCTCCCAATTCAACTTCTCTTATTTTGCTTCCGTTGACGAACACACCGTTTTTGCTTTTCCTGTCCAGAACCCACCATCTTCGCCCGCTTCTCTTTAGCAAGCAGTGCACTCTGGAGATCGCCGGATCGGATATCGGGAGGGTATTTGAAGCGGCGGAACCAATGGTTATCTCGTTGCCCTTAAGAGGGAAAAGGCGATCTCCCGGCGTTATGTGTAAAAAACCTTGACGGGTTCCTCGTGGAGAAGGATATGCGCTGAGGGTTCTTGTTGGTATGCTTTGGTCTTCTCTGGATTGGGTTTCTGTTGAACTCATGACGAGATCTCCTCTGTATCTCTAGAAAATTGTGGTTTTGTGATTATTATCGGACCGTAAGTGAATTGGTTGCGGACTTTTTTTAAACCCGTCTTGCACAAGTTCTGTAGCTCAATCGTCCTCCCAAACTCCGAAATTGGTAGAAAGTTACAGAATTTTTCATGTGTAGCTGAGGGTTGACCCGATTTAACTATATATGTATGGTAAGCTCTGCACACGAAACAACCACCCAACCCGAGGAAAACATTGAAAAGGATCAACAATCGAATAGTAGAGATAATAGCCTTTATTTGGGCTATGGGTATGTTCATGAGCGGCTCGTATGCCGCTCCCAGGACACTCAATTTGGGCGTTGGACAATCCCAGACAGTTCGACTGAAGACGGAGTTCGTCAATGTTCATGTACTGAACCCCAAAGTCGCTGATGTTGTAGCTTATACACAGAAGAGTGTCACAGTGGTGGGTATATCTGCGGGGGACACCGAGCTTTTGATAAAGCTTCCCAATCGATCTGTTCGGGTAAGGATTTTTGTTAGAAAAACCGACGTGACCGCCTTGTTTAGAGCGGTCCGAGATTTCTTGGGGCCTATGGAAGGGGTATACCCCCGGCTTTTGGGTGAGTTGGTGATTCTGGATGGGCGAGCCTTGACGGCCAAAGATTACGGCCGAATAAATATGGCGACGAAATTGTTTGGCGACAAGGTAAAAAATTACGCAGGTTACCGGCCAAGTGCTGTAAAACAAATAAACCAGGTTTTTATGGCAGCCGGGCTCACCACCGTCAGGGCACATCTTATCGCTGATATGGTTTTTCTGGAGGGCGCGGTGGGATCAAAGACAGAGTTGGAAAAAGTTAATAAGATCATTGAGACGCTGAATTTAAAGGTCAACAATCTAATCAGCGTGGGTAAAGGCAGGCAGGTTTTAGTGGAGGTGAAGTTCGTAGAGTTGAATCGGAATAACCACGTGAATTTTGGTCTGCAGTTGCCTTCGGCCATTTCTGCTTCCGGTGCCATTATGGGTCAGATTGGGCTGTATCCTACCGGTAACAATGAGGTTACATTGAATCTCCAGACTCCTGAGTCTGCTATGACATTGCAATTGAATACTCTGTTTCAATCAGGGAAAGCGCGGACGCTCGCAAAGCCGAAGTTGATTTGTGGCTCTGGAGAGAAAGCCAAGTTCATGGTGGGTGGCGAGATACCGATTGTACACGAATCTCAAGGGTCTTTCTCGGTGGAGTATAAACCCTTCGGGATAATGCTGGATATAGAACCTGTTGCAGATTCGCGTGGTAATATAACAGCAAAGATAAAAACAGAGGTTTCAGAGCCTGATTGGGCAAAAGCCGTGAGGGGATATCCCTCTTTCATTACACGACGAGTGGATACAAGGGTAACGATGAAAGAGGGTTCTACGCTGATTTTGAGCGGTCTTTATACTCACAAAATGTCGAAATCCATCAACAAGTTTCCATTGTTGGGGCACATTCCCATCCTCGGAGAGTTGTTTAAGTCACGAGACTACCAGAAAGAGAAAAGTCATCTGGTGGTTTTCATTACTACACGCACCGTTCATTCCGGGCATCCCTGGATGGAGAAGCATACAAAGTTGACCAATCAACGTACCTGGCGGTTCAAAGATGAAACTGAATGGGAGATATTTTTCGAGTAAATCGGCTGTATTAGCTTAGTGCTTCAATGTAAAACATTCCTGTTCCCTGCGCTGCCGACTATCTCGGTGGGATTTTTTTCCTGTA
>JAABSF010000047.1 GCA_011390535.1 Deltaproteobacteria bacterium
GTTATCAATCCCCACTACCTGATGGTCTGATTTCAGCAACCGCTCGCATAGATGGGAGCCGATAAACCCCGCTCCTCCTGTTACCAAAATTTTCATAGATCTCCTCATAAAAACATTTAAGGCCTTGGTGTCTCGATGTACCCGGCCCTGCGATCTTATTCTTGAGTTTACTTCTCAAGCACCTCGTTTCGCTCCCACAAGAAACTCTTTGTTGCCCTTTGGGCCCATAACAGGAGAAGGAATCCACCCCAAGATTTCCAGACCTTCGTTTTGTGCAACATCTAAAACCTGTTGGACGGCCCTCTCATGATCTTTTTCGTCTCTCACCACTCCCTTTTTGCCTACAGCCTCCCGCTCTAACTCAAACTGGGGTTTTACCAAAACAACAAGCTGTGCACACTCGGCCAGGAGCCTCAATGTCACTGGGAGGACTAAACGGAGAGAGATGAAAGAAACATCTATAACTGCACCCTGTGGAACTTCACCCAAAACATCCTGCTCTAAATAACGAATATTTGTTCTCTCTAAAACCGTCACCCTCGGGTCTTTCCTAAGCTTCCAGTGAAGCTGTCCATAACCGACATCCACGGCGATTACAGATCGAGCGCCATGTTGCAACAAACAATCAGTAAAACCGCCCGTAGATGCCCCGACATCCATCACGTGAAGTCCGGAAAAATCAACAGGCAACTCCTTCAGGGCAGCCTCTAATTTCAAACCTCCTCTGGAAACATAGGGATGATCCGGAACTTTAATCTTAATATCCTCTCCACCCCTCACCTTATGACCGGCTCTAGTAATCCGTTCCCCATCTACAAAAACCTTCCCCGCCATCAAGATGGCCTGCGCCCTGCTGCGGCTCTCCACCAGCCCAGCCGAGACCAGATAATTATCTAACCTCACTTTTGGGCCCGGTTTATTTTGCGAACAATTCATTTACCCCACCACCCCCACATAACCTTTGCCGCAGCGAGACGAACACTCCAAGGCCCCCCGGCCCAACCATCCAACACAGCGCTCCTTCCCTTGCCAAGCCGCCCCAGTACCTCAAGCGCCCTGATTTTGGCAACCGGTGTTCCGCCTGACACCAGCTCCTCGAGTCGTTCGATGCCTTTTTTGTTCTTCTTCAAGGCGAGCACTTCCGCCGCGCCGGCAGCATCTTCTCCGCGCCCTCTCGATATCTTTTTCAGCACCTGGAGAGCCCTCGCTTCAGCCCAGTTGTTGTTCAACGCAGCTCTGGCGGCCGATATTTTAACCTTCACATGGGGGTCTTCCATCCCCTTTTTCACCACATCCCTCGCCCCAACACAGTCCGGCATTGAAGACGCGGCATTTACTGCAGCCGCTCTCACCGCCCAATTTTTAGAGTTCATCCCTTTTTTAAGAGCGAGCCCGCAATTTTTCAGGTTGCCCCTTTTCGCCAACGCCACCTCCGCCCGAAATGCTACATACATGTTGTCGCCCTGAGCCACCTTTTGCAGTACTTCAGTGTTCTTGTCTTTCCCTTTCATTGCCCTGAAAGCCGCTAATCGGACAGCGAGCTCGGGATCTTGCAACATCTCAGCCGACCATTCAAAACCGATCCGGGCCTTAATCCGCGCCAGGCGATAGGCGGCCTCTCCCCTCACCGGCCCTGCAGGATCTTTCAGCGCTCCCTGTAAAACCTCCAACATGCTCTTAAAAAGCGTTTTGTTTTTCAAAGACACGCCGGACAAAGCACCCACCGCGGCTGCTCTAACATCAGGATCTTCATCTCGAGAAAGCCTCAAGAGGACATCAAAAACATATTCTCTGTCCACAACCTTCCCCATCCCCTGGGCGGCAGCCTTCCGAATGTGGGGATTATGAAAATGAGACAACTTCATAAGCCCAAGCCAGCCACCAAAATTTTCCGGCAGCATCGCTCCATACGCATGGGCCCTGACGAGAACATCTTCATCCTTCACCGCTCTTTTCAGCACTTCGCCCAATCCCCCGACACCTAACTCCTGTGCCAGTTTTGCTGATTCTCGTCTAATGGAAACATCTTCTTCTTTGAGCCCCCACCATATCGTCTGCGCCACCATAAGACGTCTCGCCGCCACTATCTCTTTTTTATATGCCAACCGCTTAAACTCTTTGTAGCTCTTCACCGCTGAATTCCAGTCTCGACTCAACAAATCAATCCTCAACATGAGATCCCGCAGCTCTTTAGAGTTTGAGTGTTTTTTTACTCCTTCTCCAACCAGCTCCCGGGCACCATCCAAATCCCCTTTGTTTAATGCTTCCCAACCCTTCGAGGAAATCCTGGGAGCGCACCCGAAAAAAAAGCTCGAATACATCCCGACTATCACCGAAAGGAAAACCGAATAAAAATTCTGCATAGGTTTATCCTCACTCGTTTTCATGTCTTGCCTCTTTTCACCAAAGGAGAATATAACACTGCACATGATAGACAAGTCCACAAAGAACAAAAGTCCGGTTAGAGCTGAAAATGTCCACCCTGAAAAAGAAGAAGGTCCGGACGACAATGCAGACAGACAAGAAAACTCTTCCGATCAAACAGAAGAGAATGGCTCTATGCCTCCTCGCGCTGGATATAAACGAAGTTTCAAGCGCGTACTGGCAATGATAGCTTTGGTCGGCGCGGTGGCAGTGGCCCTTTCCCATTGGAGCCGCATGGATAAAGCCACCCTCACCTTAGAGATAAATCCCATTCACGGTGGAGCACGAATTCACAAGGCTGAGATCTTTTTAGTGGATTCCGAAGGAGATGAAAGAGTGCGAATATCTCTTACCGAGGTACATGACATTCAGGAGCCGCCCAAGAGAAAGTTGAGGCTTGAAAAAGGGACTTATGCCCTCCATACAAAGGTCTTGCACAAAGATGGAACAAGAAAACGCAAAAAAAGAAAGCTGGAGATCAAAGAAGATACATCATTGACCCTAAACCTGCGATGAAAAAAGATTTTTTATTAATCAAAAAACACGTGAAACATAGTTTCACAAATCAAAAAAAGGAGAATTTTCAAATGCTTCAAACAATCAACACAGAGAAAGCCCCCAAAGCCATAGGTCCCTACAGCCAGGCAGTTAAAGCCGGTTCATTGTTGTTTGTGAGCGGACAAATACCCTTCGATCCCGAGAAAAACGAACTAGTCCAGGGTCCGGCCGAAATCCAAGCCGAGCAAGTTTTGAAAAACCTCTCTGCTGTCATTGCTGCAGGAGGCGGAGACATGTCCAAGGTTATAAAAACCACGGTGTTCCTATCGAATATGGATGATTTCCCCAAGGTAAATGAAGTTTATGAAAAACACTTCGGGGATCACCGGCCCGCCAGGGCATGTGTTGCTGTAGCCACTCTGCCCAAAAATGTCGATGTAGAGATAGATGCGATTGTAGAGGTTTAACGCGAGCCGGCACCATTCTCCCCATCGAGATGAAACATAAACAGCCAATACATCGACGCAAAAAAGCAGCGCCGCTGATGAGCGGTATCAGTCACCAATGCGGGGGCCGCGATCTGTTAACGATCTGTTAAGATAATTGTCGTAAAAACCGGTTGTTAGCCTTTCTTCTTCGTTTCTTTGTCCTTGTCCTTGTCTTTGTCCTTGATCTTATCTTTTTCCTTGGGCCCTTCTTTTTTCTTCTCTTCTTTTTTTGTCGAGCTTCCTCCATCTCCGCCGGAAGAATCATCTTCCGACTTCGACTTTACACCGGACTCTGTCTTGGAGATCTGCTTCTGAGAGTGAAGCTCCAGGGAATCAGCTTTATCAACGGTATTCATATCCGCCAGAGCATCCCTGAGCGCCGCCACTTCAGGATTCCATGCCCTTCGCTGACGGGAATCCATCCGCATTACAACCCTCCCCTCTTCAAAAACTGTTACCACGCCGGATGATTGCGAAACAACAAGAGCCACAGCGTCACTCTCGCGGGTTATTCCGGCACCGGCGGTATGCCGCGCCCCCAAACCAAGGGGGATTTCAAATTCCACATCTTCAAAATTCAGGTATCGCCCCGCCGCCAAAACAACACCATCCTCTCTTATTACAAACGCCCCATCCAAAACCGCAAAGTTTTTCATTGCCTCTCTCACCTTGGGATCATGAATGTTTCGATCAGTTTCAGAATACCCCTGGAAAGGATTCAAGGTAAGCTGTCGAGATTTTTCCATAACCTTCGTGGAATCACCTAAAACAAAGATCGCCCCTATCGGGTGCCCCTCCCAACCTTCCTCTGCGATAGACATGGAAAGACTCAAAACAGCATCCAACACTTGCGATGGAATCTTTGCTGCTGAACCCGCCATAAAATTGGTCGCAGACTCAGTATCTTCTCCCACCCTCACCAACATAATGGAGTCGGGATAAGAAGCAGCATTCTTTGCCACCATAGTCAGCACAGTCTCATTTTGTAAAAACCACCCCCTGGCCATACCTCCAACAAGAGCAACTTTAAACTTTTCATGTCTGGGTAAATCATAGGCCGGTAAAAGCAGGGCTTTCCACCCCATAGCATCATATACTGCACGCTGTGATTCACTCGTCACGGCCTGAACAAGCTTTTTCCTGGCCGGTGACCGGGATTTCATCATCTCTTCGGTCAGAGGCAGATCACTAATAAACAAGAGATGATCCACATCTTTTTTTGAGGCAAGAGAAACACCTGCTTTTATGAGTCCAAGTTCCAAATCCGCATTTTTCTTATCTGCCATATTCCTGGTTTCCTGGTTTTCCGGTTTAGTCTTTTAGATCTGAGTCAACCCTTCATACAAATTAACCTCTTATGTGTATGATCACAAATAAAGAAAACAGTCAAATATCAAACACATTAATGCACATTAATGCACATTAATAAATCTGAAGACAAATGCATACACCCACACATAGAGAAATGGTTAGAGAAGCTTTCAGTTCCGGGAGAGTTCCATTATTGTGTTTCTTGTTTTGCAAATTGATTATTTGTAAGGCACGACTCATTGCTGTAAAAGAAAGGCTCTTTGCGCGAGCCCTTAATTTCTCCAAAGCGCACCATCGCTGAGCTGGGAGAATTCCGGTACTGGAAATGGTCGTAAAAAAACCTGTGTAACGAAGACAAAGAACAATAAAATCAGCAGAGACAACCGCTGAATTGCAAAAAAATACAAGAAGGAAAAAAACAATGTCACCTGAGCAAATCATATCATCACTTCCCAAAGAAAAAATCGAATCCATGATCCAGGACCTGAACTCAGGACAATTCAAATCCGTTCTACGAGCAGGAGGGCTACAAACAAAAGTACCATCGGCATGTGTACTACAAAAAGCTCGTCGCCGGATCTGGTCCCGCCGGATCTTGGAAGGGCTGGAAGAAAACAAGCAGGGAATAGCCGGAGAGTTGATTTATCAATGGCTTTTAAACCACAGACGCCAAATGCTGGTGGATTACCTCAACGGCCTCAATATAAAACATGTAAGGGGAGAAACTGAAGAAACCTTCACCAAAACCATCCCCGAAGAAAAGCTTATCAAAGAGGCCCTGCAACTTATGGACCGTTATGATCCTAAAGATGTGGCCATCTACACCCTGTTTTTAGACCACCACCAAGAGAGCACTGTATACAGTACTAACATCAAAATCACCGGAGCCCTTCGTTCAGAAACGGCTTTATCTTCGGATTGATTCATGAAAAAAGTGCCCAACAGTTATATTTGTGGACACTGCTCTACAGTATTCGAATCCAAAAATCTCGATCCAAGGTGCCCCAAATGTCTTCGAATAAGCAAAATCAAAGAAACTGACAAACAATTTGAAACATCGCCTGAACATGATGAGATCGCTCCTGGTAAAAGCACCTCATCCCCAATAAAACCAACCGCCCCTCCTAAACAAGCTTGGCTGCTTCCTCTCGGTGTTGCTATGACCACCATCGGTTTAATCGCCGGCCTTACTCTCGGTTACACCGACTGCAGAGGAGAAGATTCTCTTGGGGAAGCAGTCTTGTATGCCTTACTTGGTGGAGCAGGACTTGGCTTTGTAGTGATCTCTTTGCTGATCTCCAGAAAAAACAAAAAATGATCCTAAAAAATTTTTTTCCCAAAGTCTCCTATCTCTGTTTTGTCTAAACAAACAATAAGAACAGCAAACAGAACAGGCTCTGCATAGACTTTATTGGCCCACCACCAAAGGAGGCTGCCGTGGCCACTCAAATAAATTGGAAGGATCTGGAGGATCGCCTCCAAAAGGCCGGCTCAAACATACAAAACCAAGCCTCCGGGGGGCCACAAAACAATAATGTTCCGGTATATATCTGCTGGCCCTCGGAGAACAATCAGTCCTCATCCAAAGATAACAGCATTCTAAAAATGGTGTTTGTCATGGTGGGAGTTCTTTTCGGAGGGTTGGTGCTTGGCATATTGATGGCTCGTTTCATGTTGCCTTGGTAATCCCCAGCAAGAACCGAATTTTTTTTATCACAAACCTACTTCATGGTGCCAAAAACCTGACACGGTGGTAAATATCCACCACTACTTCGACACTTAACACGAGCCATAACAAAAAACCCACCGGCAAAACCATAAACATTTCACAACAATAGAAACCAATCACTTAAAACATCAAGTATTGGCCTCCATGTTGCTTAACGCCAGATTGCTTAATAAAACGCTAAAAATCACAATTCTCTGTATTCAATTCTCACATTGGAGAAATCCCAAATGCCTTTTACTGTGGAAAATGTAGTATTCCCTCTCTGCTCTGATACAAAAAAAGCCCCTCTGGTCTCACTGGCCTGTGCCGAAGTTGAGGGAAAACCCCTACTGGAGTGGACGATGCAAACCCTCAGCTCTGTGGGGTTAAACAAGTTCGTCGTTATCACGGGGCCTGAAAAGAGCCGCCTGAACAACACTTTGGGCACCATCATCTCCCGCAATTCGGGCATGGAAATAGAGACCGTCTCTTCCAAACATTGGACAAAAGGAGATGGCTCCGCTTTGCTGGAGATTGAAGAGCAAATAGGCAGCAACCCGTTTTTGCTTTTAAATCCTGCTCATTTGATAAGCCCGGAGCTTGCGGAAAAGCTGGCGTCGTGGCCCATGCTCGAAAATACCCAAAGCGCTTCAGCAGTAATCAATCTGCAAATGAACGAGGGCTGGAAGTGTTCATCGACAACTTCACAGTCATCACAAACACCTATACCCGCAGGCAACAGATCTGCAAATAATAAAACCAAAGAAATTCAACTGGTTACCGACCTTCATGTGATGGCGCCTGAAGTTTTTACCGCTCTTAAGTCTTTGCAAAACGGGAAAAAGCTTAAAATCTCTGATGCGCTACAAAAGATGGCTCAAAGGAAACAGTCAGGTTTTTTATGGACCGATTTCAACCATGTGTTGCCGATAACGGATATCCGAGATCTTTCAAACGCCCCCGGTTTTTTGTCAAAAACCGGAGTACTGGCTCAAAAAGAAGAGCATGGCGGAGTAAAAGATCCTAAGCGAGTACTGAGCTATATCGAAGGCATTTTGAATGAAAAAACAGGTCTTCATTACACATTGATGAACCCGGGACCTGTGCTAACCACCGCAAAGGTGAAGAGCGCGATGGTTCATCATGATATCTGTCACCGCGATGAAGAGTTTCCCAAGGTTGTAAAAAGGCTTCGTAGAAAGCTCAAGTTGGTCTTCGGAGGAGGTCCTGAGCATGAAGTCCTGCTAATAACAGGTTCGGGAACTTCCGGGATGGAAGCTGCTATCAGCTCTTGTATCCCAGACGACAAAAAACTGCTTGTTATCTCCAACGGAGCTTTCGGCGAACGGTTCATGGAAATTGCAAAGCAACATCGCTTAAACCTTGAAACTCTTCATTATAAATGGGGAGAGCAGATCAACCCCGAAGAGGTTCGTCAGGCGCTTATGAAATCGGAAGATATCTTTGCAGTTGCAATGTGTCACCATGAAACATCTGTAGGGCTCATAAATCCGATCCGCAAAATTGGTAATATCGTAAGGGAGTTTGATCGACTTTTCATTGTGGATTCGGTAGCAAGCTTGGGGGCGGAACCCCTCAATGTTCGCAAGGATAAAATTGATATTTGCGTCTCATCGGCAAATAAGTGTCTTCACTCAACATCGGGTGTAGCCACTGTTTGCGTCTCCCATAGGGCATGGGTTCGAATGGAAGATATTCACCCCCGGGTTTATTATCTAAATTTAAAAAGGTATAGAGATTACGCGAAAGACAAAGAAGAGACACCATTTACCCCCTCCGTCTCAGGCTTCTTTGCCCTGGATGCCGCCGTAGACGAGCTCCTTGCGGAAGGGGTCGAAGCACGCGCAGCCGTCTACAAAGAAAGAAATGATAAAATAAGGAATCGAATCAAATCAATGGGGCTTGATTTTCTTTCAACTACAGGACACGAATCTAAAACCCTTACCTGCGTAAAAGTCCCTCAATACATTAATTTTAATGAGCTTTACCATGAAATGAAGCGAAGAGGCTATCTAATCTATAACAGCAAGGAGCACTTGAAAGACAAATTCTTTCAAATAGCAAACATGGGGGATCTCACAGACGAGACCATAGAGGCTTTCTTGACGGCTTTAGAAATGGTCTTGATGTCAGCAAAATCCCGAATTCCGATTGAGCTGAAGACTAATAAATTTGCTGCCCGCCATGCCATAAGAAGCTGACCCTTTTCAACCAGCAAATTCCAGGACACCTTAAAAGTTGTGCGTAGTATAAGCTCTTTGTGTGTAGTATAAGGTCTTGTAGATGTTCACAAAAGAGGAGATCTTGAGATGCAAGCTTTTGCAAAATTACCGCCCACAACACTTCTCTGTGTGTTGTTTTTGTTCTCATCGTGTAAAAACAAACCCACCGATGACCAACCACCCAAAGCCAAACCCGAACCTTCTCAACTCACTGAAGATGAGGGTGATGATGGACATGACCATGATCATGTTGAAGGACATGATCACAGCGGCGAAGAGATTCCTCCGGTAAAATTGCCACCCAGCGGAAAATTGGGCGAACCTTTTACTCTGGAAAAAGAGACACCTATTAATGAAATATTGTCCCATCCAAAAAAATTCGCAGGTAAGAAAGTTTTAGTATCCGGAAAAGTAGAAGCCCAGTGCAAAAAAAGGCGTCGCTGGTTCGCCATCAGCCATCAAGGTAAAAGACCTTGGCTCAGAATCTCAACAGAGCCAAAATTTGCCATTCACCCCACAGCAGAAGGTATGCATGGAAAGTCCGAGGGGGTGGTAGAGATCCAAAAAGTCTCTGTCGCAGAAGCCAAACACCTCGCTAAAGCGCATAAACTATTTGGCGGAGATGCATCTAAAATCAACGAGCCTCAGTATTTGCCTATTGTCAAAGCCACAGGAGCGCAGTTCACAAACAAATAACTGCACCCTATCTCACTTCTTCCGCTTGACATGAACACGTATCCAGGAAATCCTTCTATAAGGACCCTCAAAACATAAGAGGTGACAATGGCTCAAGTTGCATACATCGAAGAGATGCATGAAGAAATTGAAAATTATGCGAGGGAATTCAAGCTGGATTTCTTTGACACCATCTTTGAAGTTCTCGACTACAAACAGATGACAGAGGTGGCGGCTTTTGGTGGATTTCCTGTGAGATATCCACACTGGCGCTTTGGAATGGCTTATGATCGATTACAAAAGAGCAGCACCTATGGCCTGTCTCAGATTTATGAGCTGGTCATAAACAACGACCCCTGCTACGCCTATCTCCTGGAAGGAAACAGCCTGGTGATCCAGCGTTTAGTTATGGCTCATGTTTTGGCTCACTGTGATTTTTTCAAAAACAATTCTTTTTTCGAACATACCAACCGCAAAATGATTGATGAAATGGCTAACCATGCCACAAGAATTCGTCGGTACATGGAAAAATACGGTGAAGATACTGTCGAGTCTTTTGTAGATGTCTGCCTATCTCTGGAGAATCTTATCGATCCACATTCTCCTTTTATCAAACGCGTCCGAGAAGAATCGCCGACAGATGAAACACAAGCGGAAAAAGAAACCGATGAAAACATCCGTCCATATATGAAAACATTTCTGAAACAGATGGACAGTGGTGTTAAAAACAAAAAAGAGGTTTCAAAAGAGAAATCCGAAGAACAACGGACGCCACGGGAACCCAGGAGAGACGTTTTGGGGTTTCTCCTTGAAGAAGCCCCATTAGAAGGCTGGCAAAGAAATGTTTTAGAGATAATCAGGGATGAAGCCTATTATTTTGCGCCCCAAGGGATGACAAAAATTATGAATGAAGGGTGGGCCACATATTGGCACTCACGCATAATGACGGAAAAAGCCCTCACAGATGCGCATGTAATAGATTACGCAGAGGTCACCTCTGGGGTAACCGCCGCCAGCCCGACACAACTGAATCCATATCGTCTCGGTGTGACGCTTTTTAGAGATATTGAACAAAGATGGGACAAAGGACGCTTCGGAAAAGAATGGAGAGAATGCCGGGATATGGCTCAAAAGGCTAACTGGGATAGACAACTGGGCCTGGGACAAGAAAAGATTTACCAGGTGCGTCGTTGTTACAATGACGTGACTTTTATCGACGAGTTCTTTACTGAAGAGTTCTGTCGTGAAAACAAATTCTTCAACTTTGGTTTCAATGCGAACAAGGATCAGTGGGAAATCGAGAGTCGGCGCTTCAGAGAGATCAAAAACAAGCTCTTGTTTATGTTGACCAACTCAGGAAACCCCTTTATCTACGTTGTGGATGCCAACTATAAAAATCGCGGCGAGCTTCTCCTTCAACACCGTCACGAAGGAATAGGGCTTAAGCAGGACGAAGCTCGCTCAACTCTCGAAAATCTACAAAAAATGTGGTCCCGCCCGGTTAACATTCGAACGAAGAGTGATGATGAAAAGACCGTAGTAATGGGTTACGACGGCACAACGCACGCGGAAATAGAAGAAAAATAACCAAAAACAAAAGGAAAGTTGACCAAATTATTGGTTATTCTGTAGACTTGATGGAAT
>JAABSF010000409.1 GCA_011390535.1 Deltaproteobacteria bacterium
AACACAGATGAATTGAAAAACTTTTTTCATGTCATGACCGAACTGATGCCCGAGGTGGCGATATGAAATTTGATCGTTATTTAAAACAGGTGGAAAAAAAACTCGCCGTCCCCTATCCGGAGCGCAAGGATTTACTCGCCGAAATCGCGTCTCATCTGGAGGATTTGTACGAGGAAAAACTCAGAGCCGGATTTTCTGAACAAGACGCCCGGCAAAACGCTATGCGAACCATGGCAGTCGACAATTCATTCTATACGGATATCGATGAAGTTCATGCACCCTTGGTCCGCCGCGCGCTGGCGATTCTGCCGCCCCCGCTTTCAATGGTCATCGAGCATCTAGGCGTCGGTCTGGTGGCTGTGCTGGTGCTCATAACTGTCATCATAAAGGAGGAAGTCATGATTAGATTCTTTGCGGAAATGGGTTTTTTCATGTACCCGTTGAACCTAATGGGATTGGCCATATTGTTTCTGGCCGGGGAACGGATCTTTTCCCTCTATATCAAAAAAGATCACAGCAAGAGAAATCTAAACCAGAGGTTGCTTTCATTCAAGTTCCTCGGAACGGCCAGCGCCATAGTTGGCGTGATCGGAACATTACTCGGTTATTTCCATGCCTTTTCCTCCGCCGAACGGATCAGCGCCAAGTTTGGCGGGACCTTTCCGATCTGGGAGGTTTCAAGGATCGCCATCTCTACGACTATCTGGGGACTCACCCTGTCGCTGGTGGCCGCCATCGCATGGTATGTCTTTCGCGCCAAGGGCGCCCGCATCAGTGAAATGCACGTGCAGTAACGTTTTTATATTTCTTTCCTTTACTCCTCAGCGGATCCAAAGTCTTGTTTGGAGTTTTGCTTGAAGTCTTATTTGAAGCCTTGCTTGAAACCTTGCTGAAATGATAGCGTTTTTCTATTATTCAAGTGCAGTGCGATAAGCTAAGCGTTGTGTGTTAAACTCGGTGCTGTGTGTTAAGCTCGGTGCTGTGTTAAGCTCGGTGCTGTGTTAAACTCGGTACAGTGTCCCTGCGCACAGTTGATACACCGGAAAAGGAAGGCTGTCATGGCGATTATAAGGAGCATGAAATCTCATTACATTCCCAGGTTTGTTCGAACCATCGGCTGTGTAGCTTTTGTCCTGGTTTTATTTATGTCTCTCGATGGAACGTGGACCCGCGACACTAAGAAGGCTTGGGCTGCCCCGGTATCTGCGGGGAGGTTTTTTCACCCTCCTCCGGCTCTTGATGATGATGATGATAAGAAGATGGGACATATGTCGATACACGAGTATGAGATGCTCTTGCACCGCCGCAGAGGAGAGAATGGTGATGGTTTTAGCTCGCCCTCGACTTTTCCTCGCCCCTCACCTCGACCTTCTCCTCGACCTTCTCCCGGACCAGGTGACTTTAAAGACAATTCAGTGAATCGAATCGTCTATGGATACCTTCCACACTGGGTCTCGGGGATAGATAATCTTCGCTGGGATCTTTTAACTCATGTGGCTTACTTTGCCGCAGATATAAACAGCAGCGGAGAGATTACGTCCACGCCGGGCTGGCCATATCAAGCGTTGATGGATGTTGCTAATGACACCGACACCAAGGTTCACCTCACAATCGTGCTTTTTGACAATAGTGCCATCGGAGCGCTGTTGGCGGATCCTTCCAGCCGCGCAAACGGAGTCAACAATATCATCGATGCCATGGAAAACGGAGGAGCTCATGGGGTGAGCATAGATTTTGAAACCCCTCCTGAGAGTGCACGTGATGATTTTACCACCTTTTTAGCGGAGCTAAGAGAGGAAATGGACAACCGCGGTCTCTCAAACGCGGAGATCGCCGTGGCCGGCCCGGCCTGGTATGGTCTGGCAGGCATAGATGTAGATGCAGTGTTGGATTACATCGATATCTACTTCATAATGGCCTACCCATACTTCGGAAGCTGGTCAAGTCGCACCGGGCCGGTGGGCAAAATGCGCACATCTCAAGACTGGACCAACATATCCACCCTCTCAACACTTCGCACCGTGGCGAGGTATACTTCATTTACAACTCCCCAGAAGCGACGCAAAATCGTTATCGGTGTCCCCTATTACGGATGGCACTGGACCGCAGCCGACGGCTCGCCGGGGAGCAACGTGATCTCAAGCGTGAGCTCGGTTTATTATAATGTCGCAAAAGAAGAGGTTGAGAGTCAACATACCCGATTATGGGATGATGGGGTGCAGAGCCCTTGGTACACTTGGAACGATGGGAGCCATAATCAAGTATGGTATGACGACGAAGAGAGCCTGTTTTACAAATACATCCTCGCGCTGGAACAAGACCTAGGCGGCATCGGGATGTGGGCGTTAAACTACGACACCGGTTACAACGAACTCTGGGATCTTTTGGAGAGCACATTCTCGGAAGAACCTCCGGTGTTGGAAGGTGATCGTTTCGATCCCATCCGAATCCAGAGTTTTCCATATCAAGATTCAAAGGATACAAGCGAGGGACCATCGAACTACTTCAACTATTATTCCTGCGCCCCCGATCTGGCTGAATACGGCCGCGAATGGGTCTATCGCATAGACGTGTGTCAGTCGGGCACTCTCAACGCCTCCGTCCCTGAGTACCCTGTAGTTGATCCGGATCTCCACTTGCTGGACGCACCTTATGAAGACGCTTGTCTTGCACGCGCACATTTAGACCTGGAAACCGACATCACCCCCGGCAAGTATTATCTGGTAGTGGACAGTTGGGTAGACGATAATGATGTGCCTTTAGAAGGGCCTTATACTCTAAGCGTAGATTTCACTCCCCACGGTGGGACCCAGGGTTGCGCGTCACATCTCGTATGTGACTCAGGTGAGTGTATATGCGAGGGAGGCTTGACGGACTGCGGAAGCGAATGCGTAAACATTGACACCGACCCCCTCAACTGCGGAGAATGCGACAATATGTGTGATGACGGGCTTGAGTGCATTGGAGGAGAGTGTGTTGTTGCAGGGGCGGACGGTGGAACAACCACAGATGACGGCGGAGTTGGTGACGGAGACACCTCCGACGCGAGCCTCTTGCCATGCTGTCCCTGCCCCGACACCGGCGGGTGCGGATGCAAAACAATTAAGAATAAGAGCACCGGGCCCATCCCCGGAGCTCTACTCCTTATTGTCTTGCTCCTGCTCTTGCCCGTTTTTCCCATTGCCTCCAAAAATCGACGGAGTTGAGAAAAAGAACCCTAACACAAGTCTATGTCTGATCAGTCCACCCTACCCATCCAAGAGCTCCGGCCCCGTTTCATTGAAACATGGCGAAAAAATCCGGTGGTGCTTACGGCTCCAACCGCGTCGGGCAAATCCACCAGCGTCCCTTTGTGGTGTGGGTGTGAGGGCTCACGCACTCTCGTAGTTGAACCGCGCAGGGTAGCCTGCAGAGCGCTCTCCCGCCATGTCCGGCAAAAAGGCGCTGCCCTTGGCATCCGTGTCGGCTACATGGTTCGGCATGAACAGTCTCAAGTGAAAGACGCCGATGTGCTCTTCGTGACTCCCGGAACAGCCCTCCGAATGTTTGACAAAGAACCGCTCACGAACAACTCACAATCTCCCCGTTTAGATGATTACCCAAGTATTTTCGATTTTGAGACCATCATAATCGATG
>JAABSF010000410.1 GCA_011390535.1 Deltaproteobacteria bacterium
CGGACTTTTCCAATGTGTGAAGTGTAGGTAAATACAAAAAAATCGTCTGCAGCTTTTGACCTTGCCTCGTCAACTGCCCCGGCAATCGGAATGGACTGTTAATCGGGATGGACTGTTAATGGGATGGACTGTTAATGGGATGGACTGTTAATGGGATGGACTGTTAATCGGGATGGACTGTTAATAAGATGGGCTCAGCAGGCCTTCGATAATCAAATCCGTGGCAGCATCTTCGTCCAGTCCATGGGCCAGCAGAGTTTCGAGTTGTTTTTTGTCGACGCTGCCGATGGCGGCCTCATGGGTTACATGCGCCTTTGGGTTTTTAACCTCAACGATGGGTACGGCGCGCGCTTGCGCCTCATCTTGAACGATCTCTTTGCAGTCTACGTGCCCGCGGGCATAAGGAGCATCTGCAATCAAAGTGTTTAAGATCTCGGCGCGTGCTTGTTGTCGCACCGCGATGCTGGTTGTTAATACTCCGCGCGCACGTTCTCCTACCAACTGAGCCTTTTCATGAATCTTTATTACGTCTTGGGCGGTGCCGCTTATTCGCGCGGACATCTCCAACACACTGTCGGCGCGACACTCTGCGTCGTAGTCGATATCGATCAACCCCACCCGGCCCTTGATCAATTCGAAGTCCGTGCGAAACCTTGCCCCTTGTTCCAACAAGACTTTAGCCCGTGGCACGACCTTAACCCCTCCTTCTTTTCCGTGAACGTGTCTTTCCAGATAGATGTACTCAGCGTTTTTTCCAACATGGATGTTAGCGTCCATGGTGTGCAGAATCTCTTCTGCGTTGGGAAAGGTGCAGCTTGCCAACACAGCCATGCGTGAGCCGGCAGCCAGATCGATATCCATGTTGATCCGCTGCTCTCCACGTTCGGGTAACAGGCCAAAGCAGATCCGCACCGGTTTTTCGATCTGCACGCCCTCATCTACCTTGATACGTGCATCTATCCCATCACTTTTTTCGTCGGCTTCTACATGTAACCCCTCGACAAGGTGCAACCCTAGAACTCGGTTGCCGTGAATCTCTATATGTGCGATGTCTGGTGCAGTTGAGCAAACTTCTCCGATACTCTCATAAAGCTTCGCAATCAGTGCTTGTTTTTCGGCTCGATTTTCCATGTTATGCTCCACTCGCCTCTTTGTTGATCACACTTTCCAGCGGTTCGTTTTGATGGTCACATTCAACACACTCTTCCCTGTAGAACTTCCTTATCTTTTCCACGTCGCCCTTGTTAATCAGTTTGCCGTCGCACATTAAAAAAGCGTGATCCGCTTGTTCGAGTACTGTCTGACTGTGAGTGATTAACAACACTGTGGCATTGTTTTCCTTCAGGTGACGGATGGCGGCAAAAATGCGAGTTAGCGCTTCTACGTCGATTCCCGAGTCGGGTTCGTCCATGATCACCAGCTTGGGCCGCATGGCCAGGATTGATGCCAACTCGACCCGCTTACGTTCCCCACCGGACAAAGTCCGGTCCACTGCGCGGCTCCGATAACGTTCCGGGTCCAGCCCGACCCGGTTTATAGCCTCATCCACTGCCGCCTTGGCGGCATCATTGTCAGCTTTGACGTCTTTGGGAGCACCTGAAAGGATGAATTTTTCCACGGTGAGCCCTTCATAGCGAGCCGGTTCCTGCCACGCCATGGTAAGACCGCGTTGCGCCCGTTCTTTAACGCCCAAATCATTGATTTTTTTCCCTTCGAAAAAAATCTCTCCGCTAGCATGAGTGTAACCCGAAAGCCCCATGATGGTCGAAGCCAGCGTGGATTTTCCAGCACCGTTGGGGCCTATCACCGCGTGGACGTGACCCGGCCAAAAATCCATGGAAAGATCGTTCAAAATCTTCTCGCCTGAAAGCTCCAAGCTGAGATTTTTTATTGTCAAAATACCTTGTTCATTCATTTTACTTCCATTTCGTAAAAATGACCTTTTAGCTCTCTATTGAAACAACAACGTATGACCAGAAAAAGGAAAGTCAAATAAGGGTAAAGTCAAACCTAAAATTGAAAAACAAAAGACGCTTTGCAAAAAAGACAAAAGAAGTGGGAACGGAATAAGCGCTGTTAGCGTCTTGGAGAGTCAAACCAGTTTCGGAAACTTCAGCTTAGGCGGCCGGATCTTTTGTCTCTTCTCCGGAAGAGTGAGACCAATCCGAGAAGGCCGAGAAGTGCGAGCAGATGAAGCGCAGGGGTTGTGCCGCCGCTCAGGGTGCGGCAGCCGCAGCTCGCAGGCGCATCCGCGCCGTACCCGAGCTCGTCTTCTTCATCGTCGTCAACGTCTTCGTTGGGATCTCCCGTGGGAACGCATTCACCGTTGATGCACTCCCAGCCTGGGTCACAGAGATTTTCGCCGTCATCGATGAGGCCATTGCAGTTGTTGTCCAGGCCGTCGCAGATTTCTTCAACTGGTTCAATCGCGCCTTCACAATTTTCGCTCCAGACACCGTCTTGATCGCAAACTTGAACACCCTCCATGCACTCTCCTTCGTTCGTACCACATGGGCGGGTTTCTCCTTCGATGCAATCACAACCTTCATCCGTGATCCCGTTGCAGTTGTTGTCCAGGCCGTCACAAATCTCTTCGGTGGGGCCGACTTCATCTACGCAATCACTCCAAACTCCATTGCGGCATGTCTGGACGCCTTCTTGGCATTCCCCTTCGTTTGTGCCGCACGGCCGATCATGAACTACTTCGAGAGCTATCTGTTCAAGCACCGCCGTGAGTCCGGCATAGTCGTTTGCCTGAAAATAACAGTTCTCGGGGTTGTTGGGGTCTTCGGAGTCAATATCACAGCCTACATGTGCGGTGCCGCCTCCATCAGCCATGCGGTTCAAAGTCAAGACGTCTACAGACTGGGTGAAGCCGACGATATAAACCGGGATGCCCATGGCATAGAGGTCCTCTACGGCACCTACCGGGAGAAACCTTGTGGCTGCGTCATAAGGTGAACAATACTGCCAACCGTCGGTGATAAGCAGGACGAAGCTGGGACGGTGTGAGACATGAAGTGGTTGGTAATCCGCCGCTGCCTCAATACTCTGTGCCATTGGAGTCCAGTTTCCCGACTCAGGCGGAGGATCCTGTAATTCGGCTTGTATCGTGGATGAGTTGTTGGGCGCCATGTCCACAACCACCTGTCCGGGGGAGCATTCGTTAGGGTAGGGAAAAACCATTAACCCGAAATCAATGGCGTTTTCAAAATTGACGGTCATAAAATCAATGGCCGCCACTGCTTCCTCCCACAGGCTATCCCCGCTTGCACCGATGTTGGTCATACTGGAAGATTTGTCCAGAATGATCAGACCTTGAGATGTGTAGCAGTCATCCTCGC
The DNA here is from genome assembly GCA_011390535.1 of Deltaproteobacteria bacterium. Classification (GTDB taxonomy): domain Bacteria; phylum Myxococcota_A; class Polyangia; order HGW-17; family SLPX01; genus SLPX01. Next base: position 3,345 of record JAABSF010000410.1, read on the forward strand.
CGTGTGCGTTGAGTGGAATCAAAGAACAGACCCCGAAAACCATCGCTAAACTGAATATAAAAAAGAAACCTCTCTTTTGCATGATAATCTCCTGAAAACCTTAGAAATGTCTCTGAAAAAATTTTGTGTTGTTCATGATAATCACTCAGCCTTTCATCGGTTTAACCAACGAGCCGAGAATGACTTTTGGTTGTTCCAATGATGCTATAAAGATAACACAGCAATATGTGTACCAACATTACAGTTCTGTGTTTAAAAAAATATAAG
>JAABSF010000411.1 GCA_011390535.1 Deltaproteobacteria bacterium
GAAAGAGAGCCGAAGTTCATCAGGGTTAAGCTGGAGCCTCAGCGAAAGGATGATGACATAGTTTTGGATTGTATCACGGATGCAGGGACGGGGAGACAAAAGAAACGCGGTGAGGTTTTGAAAAAAGCGTACGGCATGGAAGTCAAGTCGATGCTGAAAAGAGAGTGTTGCGTCTCCATCTCAGGGGATAATGCCAGGTTGATAGCAAGGGTCTCTCACCGGCCTGCGTCTTTGAGCGAAAACTCCGTGGAAAGTGATCCGCGAGAGGTTTATTCGCCTTATCGTTTGAATTTTTTACCTGTTGAGAAGTGTGATTTAAGTGATGATAAGTAATTTCCTTTTTTCAGGGTTTAAGCCTCTGATGGCATAGTCGTCGGAGAACCCGATAGAGAGGTTTCTGCAATGAGTATTGGGCGCTTGTATTCCATGTTTGTATGGTTCATTTTTTTGGTTGCGGTTTTGACCGGGTGCGGTCCGAAAGGTGGTGGGGGTGAGGGTGGGATATGTGGAAACGGGGTTAAGGAAGTAGGCGAGGTTTGTGATGGCGATGATTTAGGTGGTGAGACATGTGAGAGCCAAGGGTTTGGCGGAGGGATGCTATATTGTCTGGATAATTGCGAGGGTTTTTCAACGGGCCATTGCATTTCAGCGCAGTGTGGAAACGGTGAAAAAAACTTGGATGAAGAGTGTGATGGGGATGATCTGGGCGGAGCGACATGCGCTGATTATGGTTTCACCGACGGGAGCCTGTTTTGTGATCCTTATTGCAAGATTGATTATTCAGAATGTTATGCCTGCGGAAATGATATTAAGGAAGGACCCGAAGATTGTGACGGTCCGCAGTTGGGAGGGATGAGCTGCGAAAACGTTGGTTATACAGGTGGTGTGCTTTCTTGTAATGCAGATTGTACATACGATGAGAGTGGGTGTTTTCTGTGCGGTGATGATATCTGTGAGACGGAAAAAGGCGAGAACGGCACCCTCTGTCCCGAGGATTGCGGCTGGTTGAAGTTGTCCGCCGGGAGCTATCATACATGCGGAGTCACAAAAGAGGGGGTTCCATATTGTTGGGGAGATAACTCTTCAGGGCAGCTTGGTTCTGGGACGGACACCAATTCAGCCACTCCGGTAAAGGTGGCGGTTTTGGATGAAGTCGTGGACATCGCCGCCGGCGGATATCATACCTGTGCCTATACGAGTGCCGGTCAGGCATGGTGTTGGGGAGCGAATTACACCGGTGCGCTGGGTGATGGCACGCAAACCTTAAGCAATGTCCCTGTGCAGGTGGTTAGCGGAGCGGGGGTTACTTCTATATCAACGGGGCAAGAGCACACCTGCGCCGTCAAATCCGGGCAGGTCTGGTGTTGGGGGTATAACGCATTCGGGCAGCTCGGAAATGACGATACTGTGGACAGCTGGACCATGGTGAGAGCGGGTGATCTTTCGGGGATCGAGTCGGTTTCCTGTGGAGGTAATCATACATGTGCCGTCTCCGGGAGTGGTTCGGCGTGGTGTTGGGGGAGGAACGTGTCCGGTCAAGTGGGTGACGGGACAGACGGCAACGCCCGCCATCAGCCGGTGCAGCTTTCCGGATTGACGAATGTCGCCGCGGTTTCCGCAGGGAGGTTCGACCACACGTGCGCGGTGATGTCCTGGTTCGCAATTTTCTGTTGGGGGTCGAATGAGTTCGGGCAGCTGGGCACCGGCGACCAAGAAAGCAAGAATGAGCCGACCCAAGTTGGTACTGACTATGAAATGATACAGGCAGGGAGGGATCATACGTGTGCATTGGATACGGCCGGGGCCGCGTGGTGTTGGGGGTCGAACGATAATGGCAGATTGGGTGACGGCTCGGGTTCAAATCAGGCCTACCCGAGCGCTGTTGCAGGGCTACAGGCGGCGGTGTCTTCTATTGCTGTCGGCGGACAGCATTCTTGTGCTGTCCGGACTGACGGGACTGCGTGGTGTTGGGGGTTAAACGATAAAGGGCAACTTGGAGACGGATCTAACAATGATAGTGAACTGACGGTTGAGGTTGTTTTAGGGCAATAAGTCACAGCCCTAAGTAGAGTTTTCTTAAATGGGTTTTTTATCAGGTGTGTTCATTTCAGCGTGGTTTTTTTCTGCGAGTGTCACCTCCCTTGCAGGTTATGCTCTTGGTCCGTGGGCGGCCGGTGAACATGAGATATGGATTGATGATAAGGTGAGTTCGGTTCCGGAAAATGATCATGTCGGCTCATCCGATGGAAAGAAACTAATCGGCCGAATGAGCGAGTGGGAGATTTCCAAAGTATTCGAGAGGCTTCGCGATGCAGAGACAAGAGAAAAGTTGGAGGTCTGGAGCTCGCTTTTTTTGAACACTCCCTACTTTCTCGATCCACTTGGTGAGGGATACCATGGAAAACGAGATCCAAAGCCTCTGCTGGATTTTACCCGCGTGGATTGTCTTAGTTTTGTAGAGCAGGTGATGGCGTTGGCTTTTTCACAGAGCTATGACGAAGTCCTCTCGTGGTTGTTACGAATCAGGTATCGGGGAGGAAATGCCAAGTTTAAAAATCGGCATTATACGATGACAAAGGGTTGGATATTGTCCAATATGCAGGAAGATATGTTGGAAGATGTCACCGCTCAGGTTGTTTCTGCTGATTTGCTTCAGGATATAAGCGTTGGTCTGCGCCCCAAGAGCTATTGGGAGCGACAGCATCGTAAAAGATTCGAGATTCTTGGAAAAGATGCTCCCAGAGGTGTAGCAAGGCTTAAATACATTCCCATTGATACTTTGATTCAGGGCTCTATAAAGCTCCCGGTCCCTGCCCTGATGCATATTGTCTCCGAGATCCAACATTCTTCTCCATATCTTATCACCCACACGGGGCTTTTAGTGAAGCAAAACGATGTCATCTATTTTAGACACGCTTCAAGGAGCCCCACTCGACAAAGAGTGGAAGATCGAGTTGTCGAGGAGTATTTAGAGACCCTGAGGGATTTTTACGAAAAAGAGAGGAGACGGCGGGTGTTGGGGGTGAACATAACACGGATTATCCCTCCAAAGGAAGTGCGTGGGATGACGAAGCATCCCTAAGGCCCCTAAATCTGTGGTGTCTTGGATTGGCTTTTTTGTGCGATTATGTTGCGGGCTTGAGTTCGAACAGATCCAAGCTTTTCGACTTTTCGATCATCCTGCTGATCTATCGTCATTGAAGCCGGCAGGTAACACAACACGAAAAACCGATCCACTTCCCAGGCGCGATTCCACCTCGATTCTGCCGTCATGAGATTCCACGATCCTCTGGCTTATGGGGAGGCCGAGGCCTGAACCTTTCTTTTTCGTGGTGACAAAAGGTATAAAGAGGCTTTTTATTCCTTCTTCAGAGATGCCGGGCCCGTTGTCTTTAAAGGAGATCACTATGGCGTCACCTTTATCTTCCCATAGATGAGGTTGTAGTGTTGTGCTTATCCGGAGCTCTCCCTTCTCTTCCATGGCTTGAATGGCGTTTAACCCCAGATTCAAGAAAACCTGGTGTAACGCTTGAGGATCTCCCTGAAAAGGAGGCAGAGAATTATCCAGTTTCAGATCTATTTTTACTGTTTCGGATTGTGAATTGA
>JAABSF010000412.1 GCA_011390535.1 Deltaproteobacteria bacterium
GAAGGGCGCTTGTGTCGGCCTTTTTACCGCGACAGATCGTTTCAAACAATTCCAATACATCTTCATTTTTATCTTTTGGATGAATATCGGGCACCTTTAATCCAAGAACTTCTCCCTGGGAACAGCCCAACATTTCGCAAATCCTTGCGTTTGCATATATGAAATCTTTAGAATCTGAATCCGCTATGAGGACCCCTTCATTTGCCATATCGAGCACTCTACAAGCTGTCTTATAATCACCCAAACCAACTGTGTCCATCGAATTACCCCCGAAAAACGTCTCTACCACAACAAATCAAACGCATCGCACCCACTCTAAAACAGGTATTGGAAAACAACACACTCCTGTTGTTGCCCGATGCCTGTAAAAAGAACTTGTATTTATTAAAGATCGCAACAAAAAACCCCGCGTTTTTAATTCTAGGCTAACCCAACCCATATATCTTTGTTTTTATAATAAGACGGAATTTTTATCAATAATAAATGATAAAAATCAAAGAATGCCTTCAGCAGCGGTGGGATGAAGGAGATTCATTGTTTCTTGCGAGGTGGTTGGAGACATTCGCCTTCAGTTGAAGCCATCAGAAGCCTTCCTTTCACCTAAATGAGGTCAGGGAAAGTAAAAAACACAACGATGAAAGGTTCTTTGAATCATTTATTGTTTTAAGCTACTCTCCGGCCCTGTAAGTTATTTTGAATATCGGTACTTTTGGAGGTGATATGGATAAGCTACTAACTGAGATTGAAAAGCCGCGCAGAGAAAAGATAAGCGCTGAGGAACGATTTTTGAAAAGGTTGAAAGAGGTTCCCGCTATCCCTCCAAGCGAGATGAACCATCAGCTTGAAGAGCTAGGGTACAAAGGACAAGATCCGTCAAGAATCGCAGCATGTCTGATGGCCTACAGGCACGTCAGACGAATTCAACGGATCCATTTGGAAGGACGAGATCGTAAGGAGGTCTTTCCAAAGACAAATTATCTTTTCATGGGGCCCACAGGCTGTGGAAAAACTTATCTCATCGAGTTGCTGTTTCGTGAAGTGTTAAAGCTGCCGGCGGTGGTGGTGGACATAACCTCTTTCAGTGAGACCGGCTACGTGGGACAGGACACAAACGGTGTGCTGACCAGGCTTCTGCACATGTCTGATAATGATTTGCGTTGGGCCTCCATTGGGATAATATGCTTAGATGAGTTTGATAAGTTGGCGTCGGGAAGTAATAACGCCGTATTCGCAGGGGCCGGGACAACAAAAGATGTAACTGGAATGGGGGTTCAGAGAGAGCTGCTGAAAATGATGGAATGTTCGGACATCGTGGTGCCCTTGGAGTTAGGTCATTCCTCCATGGGGCAATATGTCATTATGTCGACTGCAGACATCGGGTTCGTAGCCTGTGGAGCGTTTTCAGGGTTTCACGAGGTTGTGAGACAGCATGGGGCCGAGGCCGCGATAGGCTTTGGTCGAGAGGCCGTTACCTATGACAGAGGAAAAGATGTCGGCCGCGCCTTTACACAGAGTCAGGTTGACACCATAGCGCATTTCTATTCTTACGGGTTTCTCCCTGAGCTAATAGCACGTTTTACCCGGATTGTTCCGTTTGATTCCTTGTCGGCTGAAACACTAAAAGACATATTGCAGGCCGATGTGCTGTCCAGGATGACCGTTGAATTTGCTGATGAGGGGTTGGAGTTGAAAGTGGACGAAGAGGTTTTGGACAGCATCGTCGACGACGCATTAAGGGCTCGCACAGGCGCTCGTGGGCTTGGCGCTCACTTGACGAGTGTGTTGGAAAAAGTAGCCTACGATAATTTCGGCAAAGGCTTGGATGGCCGGGTTGCTGTAAAATTGTCGAATGGAAAAATAGAAGCTGAAAGCGAGATTTCAAAACAATGAATTTCTCCCGTAGTTTCTTGTCATTATTTTGGTTGACGTTGTTTTACACGGTAACTGGATGCCGTACGGCGAAAGTGAGCGTCCCACCAATGGAGGGGCTTTTAGGCAGGGCACAGAAGCTCTCTGCTCGGCTGTCTAGTCTCCCCAAGGATTCGCCCGAGCGGGGCAAGGTTCTGCGTGAGCTTGAGCGAGTGCGGTATCTTCGCGCTAAGAAAACCAACACTATCTCTTCTTGGAAGTATTATCTCAGGCACCATAAAAAAGGTTTGTTTACAACGAAGGCGAAAAAGGCGCTGGCGGCCTTGAGGTTTGAGCGAGCCAAAGAGAATGCTGATTGGTGGTATTGGCAGTATTTTTTGGCCGCACATCCTGAGGATGAAAACGCCGAGATAGCTGAAAAGTTCCTGGAAAACACCATGGTGAAAGAACTGCTTGAATCGGCTGATGAGACCAAACTCAGGGAGTTTTTAAGGAGATTTCCACAGTCCGAGCATAGAGAACGAGTTTTAAGCCTCTTGGCAGAGCGGGAATACAAAAAGGTTGTAAAATCTCGCGATCCTACGAGATTAGAATTGTTTTTGAGGTTATTTCCAGATTCACCTCGAGCGGCAAATGTAAAAGAAATGCTGGAGAAGAGGTGGAGACGCCGAACAGCTTTAATTGGAACATGGCGAGAGCTGGACGCCTATAAAAAACGTTATCCGAAATCCAGTCATCTGGAGGAGTTAGAGGCTCGAGTCGGACGACGGATGTTCATTGAAGCAGCAATCTCTTTGGACATTGATGCGCTAAAAACAGTAATGAGACGATCCGGCAATGAGAGCACAAGGAAGCGCGCTGCAGTTTTGGTTCGGCTGATCGAGGATTCTTCAATAGCTGATGAGGTAAGAACCCTGGTCTCAAAAACCATGCCCTATAGCCCGCGCGCGAAACTAAGTACTTTGCTTGCAGGCGCGGCCGGAGAGAGTCTTCGCACGGCATGGATTTCCGTGCTGAGTCTATCCTATTATAGACATCCCGTGGCGCTGGAGTTGTTGGTGCAGCTTATCGGCACCAGGCCATGGCCTCTTTCCGTGGCAGGTATCACAGCACTTGAAGCCTGGTTTGAGAAACAAGAAAAAGAACTCTCCTCAATGTTAGTGAATGAGTTCAAACACCGTCTTCAAAATAAGGAACGATCACCGGTGGAAGCGCTAAGATACGGAGCGCTGAGAGCGTTTTCCGGAAATCTGGAAAAAGAGGACAGAAGAATTCTTCGTGTCGCAGCAAAATCGCCGATGTGGAAGCTCTTGGCCCTGACTGTTGAGTTGGTTGGTTCCGCCGGGGGTGGAAACACTCCCTCTCGGGTGGTGACGGAGTTTGCAAACGCGGTGAGTAAAAAATGGATAGAGTTGGGTAAAACCATGCCATCTACGACCACAAAAAGAAACTTGCCTTTAGTTGAAGGTAAGCTATTTGAGCTTCAGGCCCTTCAAGAGATTTTGAATTTCATCGACGCAAAGGCCGGTGAGGCGATCCGTAGAGATCCTTCGGCTGGTTCAAAAATCCATAGGGTCCGCCGCGACTTGGACGTCAAGCTTAAGAGTAAACTTGGGGAGTTATCCAAAGTAGATCCTGAATCAGAGGTGGACATTCGGTTCTTCATCAAAAGAGAACGCGAGCGGAACCACAATAACGCCAGGGTGAAATATTGGAACGAGTTAAAGAGCGAAAAGTCACCGTTG
>JAABSF010000413.1 GCA_011390535.1 Deltaproteobacteria bacterium
ATTTATAGTATTAAGATAGAGTGCGACGGTTCTCTTACGGAAGAGGGGCTTTGGGCGCCGGCTCAGCTACCATACGCAATGGTTTTTCTACCCGATGAGAGCAGAGAAGTTGTCGTGGCAGCGAAAGACATCCTGAGCTCAGAGGATGGTGTAAATGTCCACCTACTCCAATGGAGCCAAACACCGAACCTTTTAGACAGTGTAGATGGTTTCGGACATGATGAATTCATCATCGAGAGCTTCGCCGTCACACAAGACGGCAAATACGTCCTTCTGGGTGATAACGCGTCTTTTTCCGAGGAACCCAACAGCATCGCCGTGATTGAGGTTGGAACTCAAACCCTCTCTCCCGTTCAACTTCTAAGCCCCATAGAAGATCCTTTCGATATCGTTACCTCTCCCTATAACAATGCAGCGATAGTCATTAGTGGTTATGGTAATTCTGTGCTGTCCCTCTCCTATGATCCAAGCAACACTGCCGCCCCCTTTGCCATTGGCGAAAATGTTTCCTCACCCGCCCTACCGGCGAAGGCTGTCTCCATTGGGAGGGGCCAACTCACAGGGTGGGTGTTTATCTCGGAAAATGTTGGCATCCGCAAGCTGGTCTTCGAAACCAATGGTTCTATAACCGATCTAGGAGCTACAGGCCCCGGATCCGGACTTGAAAACATGATCGGATCAATAGGAGTTCAGCCCTAACACTAACACTAACCCTAACCCTAAGCCTGAATCACCATTCCCAACCCCGGCCGAAGCCCCCAACCCCAACCGGAGCCCCGGTCCCGGCCGGTCCCGATTCCGCTCTGCTTTTCTCCCATCCGACAATATGTACTCCCCATAAGGCCGGGCCAAAAGGCGCAGCAGGACCGAAGGAAAGCCGGCGTCCGAAGTCGCGCTTCCGGGATGGTGTTGGTGGTGGGGTGAGTGAAGGATGAAGCGGCTTCGACGAGTCGCCGATGAAACTCCCGCTAGGGAGGTTCTAACAAGACGTCCGGCGGTTTCGGCCTGCGGAGCCCCGGTCCCGGCCGGTCCCGATTCCGCTCTATTTCTCTTCTATTCGTCAATAGGCGCTCCCCATAAAATCAGTAGGATCAATTGGATGATTCTACAACTCTAAACCATGCATATGGAATGAACTTGTGAACATGAACCAAAAACTATAAAATCGCCGTTACTGATTGGATTGGAAAAAGTAAAAATCTTTTATCCATTGTGATCGTATAAATGTACATAACAGCCGAGAACGAAAGCTTGTATGGCGCAGTCAGATAATAAAACCTCATCCCCCAAAGGAAGCATTTGCCCTGCTTGCGGAGGCCTGTATGGCCCGGAGGAGAACAAGTGCCCAAAAGACGGGTCAACACTGAGAGCAACAAGTGATACTCTGGCTGGAAAGAGAGTTGGGAGCTACGTACTTATACGGCGCCTCGGGCGTGGTGGCACTGGGATGGTGTATCTGGGTCTACAACCCGACATCGGGAGCAGAGTGGCGATTAAAATCCTTAGCGAAGAAGCAGCCGAGGATCGCTCCCAGCTTGAACGTTTTTTAACCGAGGCCCAAGCGGTAAATAGAATAGAACACCCTAACATCGTCAAGATCTTAGACAAAGGAGAACTAGACGACGGCCGCCCATATATTTTGATGGAGTTGTTGGACGGCAGCTCACTGAAGGAACGCATGCAAGAAGGCCCCGAGCTGACCATGCAGGAGACAAAAGAGCTCGTCCTTCAGTTGCTGGACGCCTTACAAGCGGCTCATGAGGCAGGATTCATACATCGGGACATAAAACCGGAAAACATCCATATCACCAGCGACAAGAGAGCAAAACTAGTAGATTTTGGAATAGCTAAACTCGTGGATAAAGACCGCACCGGCTTGACTCAGACAGGGACAATCCTAGGGACACCTCTTTATATTGCTCCTGAACAAGCATCGGGGCAAAATGATCTTATCGGTCCACAAACAGATATATATTGCCTGGGTGTTGTTCTATATGAACTCTACACGGGAACACTGCCCTTTGAATCAAAAAACGTATACAAGATTATCACTTCGCACATAAACGAGAAGCCGCCGCCACCCAGCGAAAGGAACTCTCTCATTTCGAAGTCGCTTGAGAGTGTCATATTGAAGTGTTTGGCAAAAGATCCCGCCGATCGTTTTCAAAGCGCAGCAGAGCTTATGGAGGCGTTCATCACAGCCCACGAGGGGTTTGCACAAGGACTTGAAGACACTCTCTCAGAAGGGTTTCAGCTTCCGGTACAGAGCTCTCAAGGGCTGAAATCCATTCCAGGTCGCCGAACCACAAAATCAGAACATAAAGCACCGAACCCAAAAAGCGGAGAATATACTCGAGAGAGCTCACATCAAACCAGCACGTGGCGCTCCGTCAGCGGACAAACCATGAGCCCCAAGCAAACCGGTGAAGGCAGAAAAAAATCCGGTCCATTCTTAACGGTTCCCGCTATTGCAGGTCTTGGGTTAGCGACCTTGGCCCTTCTGGCTTTTGGCGTATTTCTCTTATTACGTTCCGGAGACGAATCCAAAGAAAGAGAAAAAATAGTTGCAGGAGTTGAGCCGACCGGAAGCCTGGTCATATTGCAAAACAAAGACACCGAGTCCTTACTACCTACAGAGGTGGAGTATACACCGTCGATAAACGTATTGAGTAATGTCTTCGAGGCGTTGGTATTGTTCGAGCCTCTCACCGGCCGGATCAAGCCATGGTTGGCTGAAGAGTGGACGACCTCTCCTAAAGGTTATGTTTTTACCCTCCGAAAAGGAGTTAAGTTTCACGATGGCACCATATTGAAAGCCCAACAGGCCGTTGAATCACTTAAACGAACAATGGAATCGACTATGGGCAAGACCTATTTCTGGGATGTAGAAGAGGTAAATGTTACGGGGCCCATGCGTTTCGAAATAAAGCTGTCCCAAAAAAGCAGCTCGTTTCTTACAAGGCTGTCTCTCTGGCCGGCTTTCATACACATCCCTAAAAAACCTTATCCTCTGGGTACAGGACCTTTCAAAATAAAGAACAGAAACGCTCAAATGGGGGCTGTTTTGTTGGGTGCTTTTAGAGATTACTGGCATAAACCGGCCAAGCTGAATGAGCTGGTATTCAGAGTCAGCTCCGGAGATTCAGCTCGGTCCAGCTTACTCATTCAGGGTGACGCTCATCTAGCCGCTGATCTGCCTCCGGAAATGGCTCACAAACTGGAAAAAAGGGATGACATTGACATCTACAGCACCGCAACCAACGTCACGGTCTATCTGTTCTTCAATACTAAGAAACCTTATCTTGCTTCACCCGAAATAAGAAGAGCCCTGAGTCATGCAGTAGACGTTGATAGACTCATTAAAGAGCTCTACAAAAGCGCCGCACGAAGAGCCTCAAGCTCACTGCCACCCGTGATGGCTGCCTCCAGGCTGGTAAAAGGAGCAGGCCCGCCCAGGTATTTTCCTTCAGCTGCAAAAAAAGCACTAGCTGGAAAACCCATTGCAAAGCAAACACTGAAAATCTATTTACCTGCTCAGCCTCGCTCGTCCATCCCGGACCCTGAAAAGATGGGGCAACTATTGGTAGAAGGTTTTTCAAAAGCGG
>JAABSF010000414.1 GCA_011390535.1 Deltaproteobacteria bacterium
TCGAGTACTCTTCGATGCCGGGTTTTCTTGTTGCGGCTCTTCTTGATTTGCTGCCGTGGGTTCAGCTTGCGAAGTAGGCTTGTCTTGCGGGCTGAGGATTTGTTTTCTGGACAGACCGATACGTAAACCATTTCCATCGTCTCTTTGTTCAATTTCAATGATCTTTACCTGTATTTCATCTCCCGGTTTCAAATAAGCCGCCGGGTCGTCTACCCACTCATGCGCTAACTCGGACTTGTGTAGGAGCCCGGACTCTCCTCGTCCGAGGTCAACAAATGCGCCGTATGGTTTCAGACTTCTCACTCTACCCTTGATAACATCTCCAAGCTTGGGTTCTTTTGTCGTCACGCTTGTTTGATGTGATGTTTCGAGTGTCTTTAACCGATCCATTGTGGAATGGATGTGTCTCCGCATGCGTGGGCGGTGGCTCTCTCTAAGTGCTCTTCTGAGATAGCCGCGAGCTTCTCGGTATGACTCTTCAGGATTCTTTTCGTGCCTCTCTTCCCATGCTCTCTCCATTACGACTTGCGCCAAATTATGCAAAAGAAGGGGGCTTTTGGGAAAAGCCTCAATACCTTTTCTGTAAGTGGACTCGGCTTTCGCAGGAGCTCTCTCCGCTTCTTTATACCATGTTCCTCTTGAATTCCAGGAGGTCTCCTCTTCATCTGCTTTAACAGCACTGTCCCACAAACGCTCACTCTTTTCTTTATCGGAAAACCACTCTGCTTGGGCCGTCAGAGTCAGAAAAAATGGATCGTTTTTAAACCAGTCACTGACTTTGTCCAGTGCTTTGGGAAGCAGCTCTGTAAAGGGTGGGTTAGCATTCAAATCTTTGATATCAAACATCAACACTGCGAAACCCAGACGCACGAGATGCAAAAAATTGGATTTCCAGCTTGGAGGATTTTTTTCAGGGTTTGCGGTACATTTTTCAATAGCGTCGACTATTGCGGCTAGAGCTTCTTTAAATTTTCCTTCACGACGGCTGAGTTTGGCCGCTAGAAAATGATACTCGACTCCATGGATCTCGCTCTGTAAACCCATCCTAAGGATACGTTCGCCAAGGTGAGGGAAATCAGCCTTGAAAGCAAGCTCGGCAAGGGGAGGGCCGATCTCGGGATAGTTCATCGAGAGTTCTATCAGCTTCAAGATTTCTTGGGCGATATCAGGCTTCTGCACAACCACTTCTGAAGAGTTATTGTCCGTCGAGTTATCGTCCGTCGAGTTATCGTTTTTGACACCCACATCTCTATCAGCTTGGTCCGGCGCATCCGTTTTATGAGAAAGTTTTCTGTTGTCCGGATCGCCTCGATGCTCGGTCTCGCTGGATTTACCTCGAGTTTGGGTGTCGTCGGCTCCAACTTCATGTTCGGTGTCGTCGGGTCCAATTTTATGTTCTGTTTTGTGCGGTTCATCCGTAAGCTCAGCTTTGTCTGTTTCATCCCCATCTACCGACTGTGTTTTTGGGCCTGTTTCAATGTTGTTTTTCTCCTCTGATATCGTTTCCAATTTTTCATCTGTTTCCATGTCACTCTCATGTCCATTGTAGATATTTTCCATATTCTATATTCCATATTCCATATTCCAGATTTTCCATTAGGAATATCTATTTCTTTTGCGCTCTCGAATTGAGCCTTTTGATTACCTTTGTATACTTGACGGCATCATAGTTATCATGAACAAGGTTTGTAGTGAAAGCCGTTTGTCTGATGACTTTTTCTATTCATGCGCGAATAACGGTTGTATTACTTGCCGGCAATGAAGGAGGCCTCTATGAGGCGAAAAAAATATTACACGACAGATCGACCGCCTGCCCTTTTGGGAGGTAGCCCACCGGCCGGGACTTTAGCGCTATTGATTGTTTTCGGTGTGGTGTTTTTGCTCATGGTGTTTTCCGGGAGTGAGAAGCTTGCTTATTATTCAGCCTTGTGGATGCCAAGAGTGGTCCATGGAGATATTTGGCGGGTTGTTACTTCACCATTTTTCTTCGGCATGCCCGAGAGGGTGCATGTTTTATCAGCTTTAGGTTCAGGAGTTGTTCTATGGGGGTTCGGCAGTTTGCTTGAGCGATGGTGGGGGACAAAGAAGCTTTTATTCTTTTTTTTGTTTTGCACCATAGTTTCCAATTTAGTGGCGGCTTTTTTTGCATGGTTGGTCTGGCCATTGGAACCGTCCGGGGGGATCGCACCGGGTAGCGTGGCTCTGGCTACCGCCGGAGCGCTTCTTTTTAGGAGACGTGGGTTAGGGATATCATTTAGAGGTCAGATTTATGGGTTGGAGTGGTGGATTGTTTTGATGGTAATCGGAGGTATTTTGATACTGGGCTCTGCGGTGGATTTGCTTGAGGGGCGACCGATCGTCACTCGAGTGGGGGATTTCGCGGGTGGAGGTTTGGCCTATCTTTTTGTTACAGAAGATTGGCGTCCCTGGGTGAGGCTTCGCAGGAAGAGAATTAGGAAGCTGCGTGAGGATGTGAATAAAGTGGTGGATTTTCCGGGTGGCGGGAAGTTTGAGAATCGTGGGCAAAATAACTCACAGGGTAACGGGCGATCTGATCCCTATCGTTGGAACTGATCTGAGGTTGTTTGGATCCGAAGCTTGTTTTGGGTGATTTATTGGTTTTCGTGGGGGCCTGAAAAAGCTTTGAAAAGGGGACTATAGTCCTCATGTGTGACATTATGGCTCAGTTGGATTGGGTAAAAAACGTGACAACGGGTGAAATGATTGAAGAATAAATGATGGGTTGATTGGCATGAAGATTGTAGGTTAAAGTAATAGAGGAAAAGATCTTTTCAGAAAGAAGATTTTGCATTGTTTTTAGAATCCCAAGTTTTGAAGTGTTGTTTGGTTGGAAACAGTTTTTTCCAGATTTGCGCTGAAGGAGTTTTGTGCTCTGGGTTTGTAACTGGACGAGGTTTCACACAAGAGCGACATAGCCGATGGTTCCAGTAGGCTCAAATTGGTCTCTGGGCGCCGGGTCCTTTGGACTTACAGGAGAGGAAATCATGAATATTTTGTCGAAGTGGTCACGCAATTGTTTGTTGACATCATTTTTTTGCATCGCTGCGATGTTTTCTATTGCAGGGTGTGCTTCTGAAGGGGCTGGAGATGGGGAACAGAAATGCGAAGTGAACTATGAAGGGGATTGTGAGGCGACAAAAGAAAGTGGTTTGCTTTTAAAGGAGTTTGGAAGATACGATGTGGTGTCTGCTGTTGGGACGCCTACACCCGTTAGAGCTATGGTCATTCAGCTTGCGGATGAAAACTGTGAAGGAGGTGGCGCGGCTGAGGGCGTTGAAGTGGATTTTTATATCATCACTCCCAACGCTGAGGCGGTGTTGAGTCAGTCGACTTATACAACGGGGCCCGATGGTGTCGCCAAAGTTGATTTTGTCGCTGATAAGCCGGGCCAGTATCAAATAGCCGCCGAAGCCGAAGGGACTTGTGTAGTAACCTTTACCGTGGATGTTTCGGACGCTTATCAGGGGCTGAAGCCGGTGGGGTCGGACACTGTCAATGCATGGACTCACACCCAGGTGACTTTGTCGGCTAAGGCGTATACTCTGGTTCCCGGGACCGGTGAATATCCTCTTCCTGCACA
>JAABSF010000415.1 GCA_011390535.1 Deltaproteobacteria bacterium
CATCCTGGTAACCATCAAGGCCAACGCAGCCGCGCTGTTCATGCTCGCACTTTTAGGCACGGATAACCCCATCCACCTGGCGCAAGGGATGAGAGCCCTGGGGTCTTCAAGCAAGCTCGCCCTCTTGTTTGCTCTCACCACCCGATATCTCGGGCTCGTATTAGAAGAATACGAGCGAGTCCGCCGAGCGATGGCAGCGAGAGGCTTCTCTCCAAAGGTGTCTCTTCGTGATTACAAGATATTGGCACACAGCGCTGCGATCTCTTTTCTGCGCGGCGCAGACAGAGCCGAGCATATCCGGCGGGCGATGCTTTGCCGTGGTTTTGCCGGCTCCACCGTCGCCGTCGGTTCATTAAGGTTCAAAAAAACCGACGCAGCTTTCTCCATAATCGGGACCGCGGTCTCGGCGCTCATCATTATTGTAGGGTGGGTTCATGGCTGAAGACCTGCACAAAACCGATGAACCGATTGATGTACCGATTGTTCGAATTACGGATCTGGACTTCGGCTACAAAGGCCAATCCCCCGTGTTCCATGAGCTCTCATTAACTTTTAAATCAAATGAAAAGATCGGAATAACCGGCCCCAACGGCTCCGGGAAGAGCACTCTGTTTCTGGTGATAATGGGTTTCTTGGAGCCGGAAAAAGGAAAAGTGGAGCTTTTCGGAGCAGAACGCCGCACTGAAAATGAGTTCGCAGAGGTTCGCTCCGACCTGGGGATAGTGTTTCAAAACAGTGATGATCAGCTCTTTTCCACCAGCCTCCTTGAAGATGTCGCCTTCGGCCCCATTAATCAAGGTCGTTCCCTGAAAGAGGCCGAAGCCATTGCTCGTAGTGAGATTGATCGGTTCGGATTAAAAGGCATGGAGAACCGGACACCTCAGACATTGAGCGAAGGGGAAAAACGAAGGGCGGCCCTGGCCGGGGTAATGGCCATGTCACCTAAAGCGCTGCTTCTGGATGAGCCGTTCACAGGGCTGGATGAGCCAAGCTCCATGATGCTGGCTGAGTTTTTAAAAACTCAAGCTCCCCCCTTTATACTGATAGATCACAACCGTGAACACCTCGAGAGCTTCTGCACCAGAACCCTCGTTCTGAGCAATGGTAAATTTACCGAGCCTAAATAAAACACACTCACATTGACCGACGATCCATCCCGCCATCCTGAAACCCCTCCCGTCGGAGGATTGGGGCGGGGCGAGCCGGTTTGGCCGGGCGGGAATATTGGCGCAAGAAAAGCTTTGACAGAAATTGAACTAGTGGTAGACATGTCTATCAAAATAGAATGTGAGCATCTTTTTCAATCCATTGGGAGTCTCTTACACAAGCTCCAATGGAAGTATGGAAGTTATGATGTAGGCTCGTAATGAGCACATTTAAAGGCTGATAATTCAGGAGGCTGAGTAGCAAAAATGACGAGGTCGGAAACATCAACAGATCTCACACCAGCCCTGGAAGACTATCTCGAAACGATCTTTCTTCTTGAAAGAGACAAAGAGTCGGTCCGAGTCCGAGATATAGCAAAAGCTCGAGAGGTCAAATCCAGCTCGGTGTCCCCTGCGCTAAAACGTCTGGCAGAGCTGGGGATGGTCAAATATATACGACGAGAATTTATCGGGTTAACACAAACAGGGAACGAAGCAGCTCGTCGTATCGTGTCCAGGCATGATGTCCTCTCCCGTTTCTTTAATGAAGTTTTACAAATGGATCCTGTCTCCGCTGATCGAGAAGCGTGCGCCATGGAACATAGCTTGTCGCCGAAAGGCATGGACAGGTTGGTGCGTTTTTTCGAGTTTTTCTGTGCGTGCCCTGAAGGCCACCCTAAGTGGCTGGACAGATTTCATCGTTTTAACACCACCGAAGAGATTACACCCGACTTTGATTGCCAAGTGAGCTTTGATGGAGAAATAAAAGACAAATCAGCTCTTCACAAAAACCGGACAGAGAAGGTCGTCTCGTTACTGGAGTTGGGACCCGGCGAAAAAGGCAAGGTAAGGCAAGTCAAAGCTAAAGGTGCAATAAGACAGCGCTTGCTGGACATGGGTCTGCTTCCCGAAGTCATGTTGAGTGTAGAACGATTAGCCCCTACAGGTGATCCGATTTGGATCAGCTTCAACGGGTCTCAGTTGGCTCTTCGCAGGAAAGAGGCGGAATCGGTTTTGATCACAAAAGAGTAACTTGCAGTTATCAAGCAGTTATCAAGCAGTTATCAAGCAGTTATCAAGCAGTTATCGAGCAGTTATCGAGCAGTTATTTAGCAATTATCGAATAGCAGACGAAAAACAGCGGAAATGCAACTAAATTGCTGCGTATACCAATCTTACAAGAAACATTGTCTACCAAATGCAGAAAAACCAAGAAGACAACAGACATAATCCAAAGGATAGCTCTCTTAGGGTAGCGCTCGCCGGGAATCCAAACTCAGGAAAGACGTCATTGTTCAATGCTCTCACCGGAGCACGTCAGAATGTCGGAAACTACCCGGGAGTTACGGTTGAAAAGCGCACAGGTGTTTGTATCCATGAAGGTCAAGCAATAGAAGTATGGGATTTGCCCGGAACATACAGTCTGACATCCTTTTCACCGGAAGAAAAAATTGCCCAGACAGAGATCCTTGACGGTGATTTCGACGTTGTAGTGGTAGTTGTAGATTCCACGGTTCTGCACAGAAGCCTGGTCTTGTTGGTGCAGGTCATGCTGGCAGGGGCAAAACCGGTTCTTTGCCTGAACATGTCCGATGAAGCGATGAAAGCCGGGCAAAAGATAGATTTGCCTCAAATGGAAGCTCTCCTAGGGTTTCCGGTTGTGGAGACCATCGGCCACCGGGGAAAAGGGGTCGATAATCTGGTCAAAGCAATCCAAGAAAGAGCACAGTGTGATAAAAACAGCGTTCGTCTTGTTTTGGGGCAGCGCCTGGATGAAGCCATATCGAAAATCCGCAGAACACTGGATGACAACGTCTTCAAAACCGAGATTCACGGGTGGGTAGCCACAAAGTTGCTGGTGGGCGAGAAACCTTTTGTTCAAGCCGTTGAAGAGAGCGGGAACAAAGAAGCAATTGATACAGCGAATATTCAAAGACAAAAAATAGAATCTGAAACCGGAATGGACATCTCGCTTTTCGTTACTCAGCGTTTTTTCGGATTTGTTGACGGATTGCTCAAAGAGGTCATCACTACACCTTCACGGACAGACTCGCGCAAACTTTCAGAGGCCATTGATTCCTTGCTGGTCCATCGCGTACTCGGCCTACCGATATTCGCAGGGGTGATGTTCGCCATATTCTGGTTGACCTTTACAGCAGGCGAGCCTCCCATGAACTGGATCGATCATGGCCTGGGCGCTCTTGCAGAGTATATATCGTCCTTTTGGCCTGAAGGGTCGCTACCATATCTTCGCTCTCTTGTATTAGACGGGATCATCGGTGGAGTCGGCGGAGTGCTGGTGTTCTTCCCTAACATTCTGCTCTTGTTTCTCGGGCTGGCTTTCTTGGAGGACACGGGGTACATGGCCCGAGCAGCTTTTCTAATGGACCGTGTGATGCACCGCTTCGGTCTCCACGGAAAGAGCTTTCTCCCGCTGTTGACCGGGTTCGGAT
>JAABSF010000416.1 GCA_011390535.1 Deltaproteobacteria bacterium
GGTGTGTGCGGGCCGACGTTTGGGTCGGTGTCGTCACAGTCACCTTCACAGGGACCGTAGCCATCTCCGTCCATGTCGGGCTCTTCTTCATCGGTGAAACCGTTACAGTTGTTGTCTTTTCCGTCATAGCAGTTAATGGGAGCGCCGGGATAAATCTCCGGATCGTTATCGTCACAGTCACCATCTTCAACCGTCCAGCCGTCTCCGTCATAGTCACCGTCGACAGTACCGTCGCAGTTGTTATCGATGCCGTCTCCCGGGATCTCCTCCATGCCGGGGTGTATGTTGGGGTCGTTATCGTTACAATCATAGACCTCGCCGTTGCGGCAAGGGGGATAGCCGTCGCTGTCATTGTCCGGCTCGGCGCTGTCAGTGAACCCATTGCAGTTGTTGTCCTTGCCGTCTCCGCAGACTATGGGTGCCCCGGGATATACCTCGGGGTCGTTATCGTCACAGTCACCTTGTGCCGGGGTATAGCCGTCGCCGTCATTGTCTACATTGGGGTCGACATATGCATCCACTTCCACTGTGCTGTCGGATAAGGTGCCGTCTGTTGTTACACCGGAGTCGTCCTTATCTTCTCCGACTGATGAGCTTGGGCCGCAGGAGACGGCGGTAACGAAAAGACAGGTGCTCAACATAACCGGAAAAACAAAAACCCGGTGGCTCAATAATATTCTTAATAAAGTCATTTTTTAATCCTCTTTGCAAAGGTGGGAGAGAACTCTTTTCGGGTTTCTACGTCCGGGCTCAGGAAAAACGGATAAAAACCACAAAAACCTTTAAACATCGGTATGTTGTAGAAATCAATCAACGTCACAGGCAAAGGTCGCCGTCAGCTCGTGATCTTCTCCGTCTTTCAATGTCTCGCAATAAGACCCAAGAAGCTCTATCTCAGTGTAGGTGTCATCGGTGTAGTTCCATCCGTCGGAAGGATCCCTGGGGACCTCTTCGCCGTCTACATAGATATAAACCAGGTTTGGATCATAAGGAGGCTCATCCAACTCTATGCGGCAAGATATCAAGCTGCCTGCGATCTCTTCGAGCGCTTCGGTTAAAGCGGCCTGGTTTGATGCGTCATAATAACTGGTGGGCCCGGCCTGTGGCCTGCCTCCGGCGTTGGCCATATCATTGAGAGTTTCAGCGAACTGCGAGGTGCCCTCCAGGCCGATGACAAAAGTATCTACGCCGTCATCTTCATGAAGAGACTGAATCACCGATGTGGTCTCAATGTCGTCGAGACAGTATTGGCCGAAATAGCACTCACCGTTGGGATAATTTGTACAACACCAGTTCTGGTCGGTGAGGGCGCAAGAGCAGGGGTTTGCGTCTAAGAAGAAGTTACAGTTTGGCCCGCCGTCGGTGAGCAGGATGACGAACTTTTCAGAGCCTGTGTCACCAAGCCACTCAAGGGAATGCGAGGCGTTGCGGATGGCGGATGCGGTGGGTGTTCCCCCATAAGGGGTGGTGGTGCCCAGCTCTGCTTCAATGTCCAGCTTGTTGTATATGTCGACTTGGACCTGATGGCCCGGGGCGACACACTCGTCATCTTCGCTGGGGTACATGAGCAGCCCGAATTGAATCTGAGATTCAAATTGATCCAGCACCAGGCTTGTGGCTTGCATAAGCTCTTCCCATAAAGTCATACCCGGGGTGGTGCCTTCGTCCAGCATGGAACCTGAGCGATCAACCACCAGGAAAACTTCAGGAGGAGGGGCTTGTTGGAGGCCGAAGGTCTGTGGGTCGCAGCCTTGCATACCGGCCTCTTGAGGGGTCGAGTCAGGCAGCAAGGACCCGTCGCCATCGACTATAGCGCTGTCGGGCAACAAGTTGCCGTCGCCGTCTACAGCGGCGTCTCCGTCTGAGCCCGAGGAGTTGGAAGGACCGCAGGCCGCCGTGAGACATAAGGCCCCTACACACACAAACACGAGGCAGAAAACTCTTTTGTAAAACTCTTTGGATCTAAAAATAAAATTACACATGATGGATTTCCTTTCGGGACTTTCGAGAATGAATTCCCGCAGATGATTATTCCTTATAAACAAATATATCACAAGCCATCGGTTTGCTCAAAAGAGTTTAATGTTCGGATCAGGTTTGTTCACCGAAAAAGAGTCAATACAATAACGTCATCGACATGACCAGTTAAAATGGATAACTTGTTTGCTTACATTTTTGAGATCGGTATTTTTGTTGGAACGACATTTTGATCAAATTTCTTTGAGAGAGATGTGATATTGATGGCCTGTGGAGTCGGTCTGACGTGGAGAGAAAAGCTTTTGGTGGATTGTAAGCGATGAGAAATAAACGAGTCCGGAAGAGAGATATGGTTGTGCTGATACCCGGTGCAGGCCGTGGTGTACGGATGAAAGATAAAAGTAATCTCTCCAAGTTTTTAAAAACAAAAGCTCTCCTGACTGTCTTGGGGATGCCCTTGATCTATTGGACGGTTGAAGCGTTCAGGACATTTCCTGATGTGTCACGTGTTATTGTAGCGGTGCCCGAAGACGAGCAGGATTATGCAAAAGATTGTTTTTCAAGATTTGAAAATGTTTCAACCCGAGCAAATCATAGACCGGAGGTTGTGGTAATTTCCGGGGGATGCACCAGATCAGATACGGTTCGAAGGCTTTTTGAAGAGGCATTTCCAGGGAATGCTTTTTCTTGTCAAGATCTATCAGCTCAAGATGAAGAGGGTGAGTTTTTAACAGCGATACATGACGGTGTCAGGCCGGCGGTATCTCATGAGTTGATTCACCGAGTCGCCGAGGCTGCTAGGGAACATGGGGCGGCGGTTCCTTTGATGGAGATCGAGGATACAATAAAGGTGAAAGCTCCCCACGGGGTCATCACAGATACTTTGGATAGATCATCATTGGGTCGGGCCCAGACGCCGCAAATATTTCATACCGTTCTTTTCGCCCAAGCGCTGAAAAATACTCCAACGAGCAAAGCAGAAGAGTCAAGCTGTTTGGAGAAAACTGGAGGAGCCGCCCATGGAGTTAAACATCATCCTCTTTCTTTAAGAGCCCTAAGGGCACCGTCCACAGATGAGGCGGCGATGGTTGAAAGGTTGGGACATCGGGTGGTTTGGGTGGAAGGGGAGCCCAATAATATGAAGTTGACATGGTCTGCACAGATCCCTGTTTTCGAGGCGCTGATCCGTTTTTCGAGGATGGAGACATATGATCTGCAACTATTTCTTCCCCCACGCATAGAGTCAGCCGACTATCCAGAAGGGAGTTCAATTTCTGCCGGTCTGGGTTTTGATGCTCATAGGTTCGTTTCAGGGTGTCCGTTGTATTTAGGGGGCGTAGAGATACCTTATAAGCTTGGATTGGAAGCTCATTCAGATGGTGATGTTGTAATTCATGCTTTAGCCGACGCCCTTTTGGGGGCTGTATCTCTTGGTGATATCGGAGATCATTTTCCTCCTGATGCTCTGGAAACGAAAAATATGCCTGGAGCTTTGTTGATGGAAGAAACGTTGAAATTGCTCGCGGAACTTGGTTGTCGCCCCACTTCAGTAGATTTGATTATAATCGCTCAGCGGCCTACCATATCACCTTACAGGGAGCGGATAAGGA
>JAABSF010000417.1 GCA_011390535.1 Deltaproteobacteria bacterium
CTCTTCAATCAACACGGGTGCCGGGTTTGCAAAGGCGACCAATCTGCCGTCTTTTGCCTTTATAGGGGACAGCACCTTTTTTCACGGTGGGATGACAGGGCTTGTTAGCGCAGTGCATAATGGTCATGATATGGTGCTGGTGATAATGGATAACCGGACCACGGCAATGACCGGTCATCAGCCTCATCCCGGTGTCCCCATGGATGGCATGGGGCAGCAGGCACCTTCCATATCCATTGATGCCATTTGTCGCGCCGCCGGCGTTGATTTTGTGGAGAGCGTAAACGCTTTTGATCTAAAAGCCGGCATAGATGTTTTTCGAAGAGCCGTCGAGCACAAGGGTTTTTCTGTTGTGATCAGCCTTGGGGCTTGTATTTTTATGGATCGGGCGCGGTTGGCTAAACGCCCGGTGTTCCAAATAGATGAAGAGAAGTGCAGGTATTGTGGAATTTGTGCTGATCATGAAGGTTGTGGTGAAACTATCTCTCCTGAGGTGCAGACGACGCGTGCCTACCATCGGATTCAGGCGTTGGGTCAAGACGCCGACGCGGCTATTGCGCCACTCCCACCGAAACCTATGGTGGCACCCTGTACCATAAAGTGTCCGGCACACATTTGTGTTCAGAGTTACACTACATTGATCGCAGCCGGTAGATACGAAGAAGCCGCTGCAGCTATAAGAGAAAGAATTCCACTCCCGAGAGTGGTGGGGAGGGTTTGTCATAGGCCTTGTGAAGAAGCATGTACGCGGTCACGATACGAGGGTTCAGTTGCAATAAACTCTCTGAAACGTTTCGCAGCCCATTACGAGGATATTGAGAAGGTTTCGAAGGAGCTGAAGAAAAGGGTGGAAGACGCGACACCCAGAGGAAAAAAAGTTGGGATAATCGGTGCAGGCCCTTGTGGTCTGTCCGCAGCACATGATCTTCGATTGAGAGGTTACGATGTTGAGATATTCGAAGCATCTTCAATGGCGGGCGGAATGTTGGCGTTGGGTATACCCGAGTTTAGATTACCCAGAGATGTGTTGGCTCAAGAGATAGATATACTGATGGACCTGGGTATAGCTCTGCATCTTGAGACAGAGGTTGGTAAAGATGTGTCCTTTGATGAGCTCGGCAAACGTGGTTTTGACGCAGTGCTGACGGCATCGGGAGCTTGGAAGGAGGCTCGTTTGGGAATAGAGGGAGAAGATGCGTTAGGGGTGTATTATGGCCTCTCTTTTCTGAAATCCACGAACCTTGGTGAGCCTAAAGTGCTTGGTTCCAGTGTGTTGGTTTTGGGTGGAGGAGATGCAGCATTTGATGCAGCCAGGACGGCACGACGCATAAGTGAAGCTGATGTCAAGATCCTTTACCGAAGAGGGCGGGATGAGCTGCCGGCCTCGGCGGATGAACTGCGCATGGCAGAAGAAGAAGGGATAATTGTTGAATATCTGACATCCCCGGTTCGTGTGAAAAAGGGCGGATCGGAGAGAGTGGTCTCGGTGGAGATGGTGAAAAACGAACTGGGAGAACCGGACAAGAGCGGTCGTCGTCGCCCCATTCCGATTAAAGGAAGTGAATATGAGTTAACATGCGATAGTGTGATTGTGGCCATAGGGCAAAGGCCGGACCTTGATTTTTTGCCTCAAGAGATATCACGCAATGAATGGGGAGGAATCAACGTTGACGGAACAACGGGGGTGGTCGGTGTAGATGGGGTTTTTGTAGCCGGGGATGCGGCAACAGGGCCCAAAACCGTGATCCATGCCATAGCCGCGGGTGCAAGAGCCGCTTATGATATCGACACTTTTCTTTCCAAGGGTAATTGGTTTGTGCCCCCGCCTCGTGGGCTGGAGCTGGATTCTGAAGATCCTGAAGACTATCGGTATGAGCCCAACGAGGTTGATGAACTCAACCGGGTTCCTATGAGAGAAGCCGAGCTTCAGGAGAGAGGTTTAGCAACAGTAACCGAAACGGCTTCACCCGCTGCAAAGGTTGAAACAGCTGAAACGACTGCAACCGTTGGTATGGTTGAATCCGTTGGAAGGCTGGAAGTGGAGTTGGGTTACAATGAAGAGGAAGCGCTCGCAGAAGCCGAACGGTGCTTGGTCTGCGGGAGCTGTGCAAAGTGCCGGATATGCATTGATACTTTGGCGTGTCCCGCTATTTTTATCCAGGAAGGAAAGATTCAAATAGATGACACACTCTGTATTGGTTGCGGTGTCTGCGCGTTGCTTTGTCCTAATAATGCCATAATGCCTCGGGAGGAAAGCTGAAGCTATTGTTAACGCTCCATGGCGGGATGGATCGGCGGTCAATGTGAGTGTGTTTAGTATGATGAACGAAGGAGATTTTACATGGGTGAGCGCACGAAGATATTTGTGTCCGGTGTAGGCGGACAGGGGTCGATAACCGCTACTCTGATTATCGGTGAGGCTGCTACACTGGCCGGGTTGAACGTCGTTTCAAGCGAGATACACGGGATGGCGCAGCGGGGTGGGATAGTCCAAACTACTGTTCTCTTGGGTGATGTGCGAGGAGCGATGATTCCTGATGGAGACGCTGATATACTATTGGGTTTCGAGCCGGCTGAATCAGTGAGGTTTGTAAGTAAAATCTCGGCTTCTAAGACAACGGCCATTGTAAACGAGAGACCCATAATCCCTGTGAGCGTGAGCCAGGGACAAGAAGAATACCCATCAAGAGAGAAGATCGAACGTTTTTTGAAAGATAACACAAAGTCTTTGTTTTTGTTCGACGGAGTAGAGTTAGCCGCTCGCGCCGGGACATCAAAAGCTTTGGGGTCGGTTATGATAGGAGCGTTGGGTGGGCTTGAGTGTCTGCCCATTACACGAGAGCAATGGATCGAAGCCATGCTTTCCAGGGTCCCAAAAAAGCACAAAGACGCTAACATTGAGGCTTTCGAATCAGGTTGGAAGCAGACCTCATAATCCTCCGATTATCCACCGATCGTTTTTTTTTGGGAACTTTTTCCTTTTCCACCTGTCAGTTATTGTGTCCTGTAAAGGGTTGACTCAAAAATAGTTTTCAAGAGTTGTTTTTGTGCAAGCCGTAAGCTTCTTATTTCTATTCGGAGTCGGGTTCGCGGCTGTGGTTATATAAAAAAGTTATTGAGATTTGTCCATAGGCCAAGGGCGGAGGGATACGTGTCCGGGCGTAGTACCGGATCCGTGTGTCTGCAGGCAAAAATAAGTCACACTGACAATCCGCCCGGAAAAGGAGTACACCATGCCTCAAAAAAACCAAAATAAACAGTGTCATTCGGTAGAAATGAGCGATGGAATAAGAGAGGACATGCGTGCCTCTATGGGCGACGGTATGTGCGGCGGCATGGATCAGGATGGAGCTGAAGATCGCTTGCTGGAGGTCAGGACAAGTTATCTAGGCGAATCTCGTGAAGTACGGCACATGAAAACAAAACATACTGGGCAGGCTTCGAGAGCCACCGTGGCCCTCTTGGCTCTCGGAGGCCTGCTGTTTCTTATCTCCGTCTCTGCATTTGCAGCTGAAATAGTGCGTCTAAAAAAAGAGAATCAACATCAAAAAGAGGTGGCGACTTTTCTCAAGTCACGAGGCT
>JAABSF010000418.1 GCA_011390535.1 Deltaproteobacteria bacterium
CACTGTCCGGTATCTAAAGAACAGACATCCCAACGTCCAGTTTGTCTTGGTAGTTGGGTCGGATATTTTGAAAGAGACGCAGAAGTGGTATGGGTGGGATGAGCTTATGTCCCTTGTTGAGTTGTTTGTATTAGGTCGTACAGGGTGGGGTGGCGGGGACACTGAATTGGAGCTCCCCGAAGTTTCGTCTTCTCTAATTCGGGCGAGGCTTAGAGATGGAAAACCGGTTAATCATCTAGTGTCGAAGAGAGTCTTGAACTATATTCACGAAAACAGCTTGTATCTAGACGATGAAGAGTAAAAAGAATCAGGGGTTTGATCTCTCTCGCTGCCATGGCGAGATGGATCGACGGTCAATGTGAGCGTGTTTAATGCTTTCGTTCACTGCCATCCAGAAGATCCCGCAGCTCATCGTATTTTGATTGTATTTCCATTTGCAGATCATTGATTACGGCCAAGATGTTGCCGATTCGCCTATCTGTTTCTTGGTTGATTATTCGAAATTTCTGGCTTGTTGAAACGGGCCCCGTGCGATTAGTCGGGACTCTAATGGGTGCCAGGGTGGGCGCTTGGAAGACGTGTTTTGCGATTTTGAGCCATGATTTTGCATCCATATTTAAATAGCGTAGCCCAAGACCGATTTCTTCGTCGTTTCCTGTTTGGGGCTCAATGCGTGTCACCTGGGCGGAACATGATACAAGAATTGTATTTCCTTGGAAAAACTCCAACTCAACATGGTCGCCCAGTTGAAGCAGCAGACCGGTTTTGGCGAAAAGGCCACCTGATGAGATTCGAAGTATTTCCGCGGGGCTTCTTACATCATCATAGACGATGGTGACCCGAAGAACGTCTTCGTTGGAATCTTCGTGAATTTCCCCCTGAGATATTTCTTCGGTTTTAAAACTCATGCTCATAGATCCTTCGACGCTTGTAATGATGTAGATATGCCGAATATATTTTCGACTTTTCTTTTACGCAAGATGTCGATGATTGTATTTCACTCTTTTTTGAGGCTGTCAATGCGCCCTGTTGATCGGGCGGTTCGCTCACTTAAAAAGGCAAATTTCTTCAATTAGTAGCGAGTCGACGAAGACACAGAACCAAAGCGTCTGAAGAAGAACCGGATCCTTTCTTTTCTATATGTCCAATGGTTTGTTTAAATTCATAACCACTGATTCTGGAAACAATTCAGAAAAAGCAGGCGCAGAAATCATGAAACACAAACTGCATTAGTGTGTAGAAATCAAATCCGCTCATGGAGAGATCTGCGCCGAGGCATTCTTCTAACCTCTTTTTTAGCAAATGTTTTGTATGGGTGTTTAGACTGCTGGCGAAATGGATTAAGCTGGTGTAAAGTCCCTCTCAATTGTCTTCTTTTTCAGGCCTTTACTTCTTAGGAGTTTCAGGATGTCTCGTGATGATCGAAGTAATCGAAGTGATCGAAGTAAAAATGGAAAGATGAGTACAGATCACAGAAGCGATTCGAAAACCAAAGATGACGCGGAGGCTCAGGGCGCAGCCCGGGGTAGGGTTCTGGAAGAGGGGCTGGATGATGAAGGTGGAGACGTTGAAAATGAACCGGATATAGGCGCGGGGATAATAGCGGAAGTGTTTTCCACAGACGTTGATGTATCCAGTGATTACGAGAGCTCCGGTGAAAGCATCTCGAAAGGTGATGGGTTGGTTGATCGCTCTGGAGATGGAGCGGTTGCCGAGGATCTGGAAGAAGAGAGTATCAGTGCGAAGATCGAAGAGAGTATCAGTTCGAAGATCAATGAGGTGGACACGGTTACAGGTGTTGGACCTGGAGGTTCGAGTGGAAAAAGCATTGAAGAGTTGGAAATAAACGTTCAAGAGAAATACGAGGATAAGCAAGATAAGGAAGAAAAGAAGGAGCGGAAGGATTTTGAGGAGAAGCAGGGTGAAACGAGGCGCGCCAAGAGAGGTAAGAGAGGAGGGCAAGATGGTGCCTTTGCAAGAGGCAGAGGTTTTGTTGAGGGGATGGTGCCTGATGGTCTAAAAAAGCTCTTTGTGGCTGGTTTAGGCGCGCTGGCCACTGGAGAAGAGGGGGCTCGGCGAGTGGCGACGGATTTATCCCTCCCAAAAGAGGCGGTGGGGTATTTGCTCTCTCAAGCGCAGACTACAAAGAAAGAGCTTTTTCGGATCATCGCCGGAGAGCTCAGGTCTTTTTTGGAAAATGTAAATATAGGGGCGGAGCTGCAGAGGATTCTTACGAGCTTGACTTTTGAGGTAACTATGCAGATACGTTTAAAGCCGAGCAAAAACGATAACGGCGTCAGACCTCAAGTGAAAAGCAGAGTCAAAGTCGTGCCACAAAAAAGAGAGAGAAAAAAGGAACGCGACGAAGAACAATAGGTGTCTCTGCCGGGTTTGGTGACACTTTCAAAACTTTCGAGAGGAAAGTATTTCATGGTTAGCATTAGAACGAGTTTTTCTGAATTCCCTTTCAGGTTTCTATTAACGATTCTGGTGTTGGGGTTGTTTTCAAATCTTGTATCGGCGCAACCTTCCAGTTCTGAAAAAAAGGAAGAGAGCGCTGAAAGGCCGGGGGATAATTCACTAAGGGATAGCGGAGAGACATCCGAGGCTGGAGACTCCCAGGGGCGTAGTGATGGGAGGAGTGGAGGTGGAGATGAAGGTGCATCCGATGAAGGTGCGTCCGATGAAGGTGTTCCTCCTGTAGACAGTGAAGAGGGCGAGGGGGCTGCATCACAAGAAGGGAGCGCCGGCCAAGGGTCACGGCAGGTTAGTGAGACACGCGGATCTACCGAGTCCATGGGCAGGAAAACAGCACCATCATCTTCCGGTGAGGGTGAAAGTGCTGAATCGAAGACCGTTGTCATAGAAAGGCAGGATAAAGTTGGGGGGAGGAAAAGAGGGGAGGAGGAAGACACAAAAAAGAAGAAGACCGCTAAGGATACTGGGTTTCATTTTGGAAGCTATGGTCGAGTTTTGGCTGCCGGTGATGGTCACGGTGCTTCCGCGAAACCCATAAATGTAGTATCGCACGGCACGAGGCTGGAGGAATCCACCTATTTGGAGCTGGACCTTTATTACAGAATGAGATTCGCCGATGATATAATGGTCCGGACTGTGACGACACTCGGTTTTAAAGATGACCTCTTTCATTACAGCGGTGACTGGACCTCTGCATTAGCCCTCCGTAATTTATATGTCGACGCTACGGGCATATTTCACAAGGGGCTGACATTTTGGGCCGGGTCACGGCAGTATAGAGGTGATGACATATACCTTCTGGACTATTGGCCGCTGGACAATCTGAACACCATAGGCGGCGGGCTAATGTTTAGACACCTGGGGATGATGTTTGATCTGCATGGAGGAGTGAATCGTTTGAGGGATGGTTATCAGTATCAGGTCGTTCCGGTCCCCGGTCTTAACAACACCTCGGAAGATGTGACTCTGTTGGATCGGCAGCGTTTCATTTCCAGTATGAAGGCCGGGTACAAATTTGGAGGCAAGGGTGGTGGATTAGGCTTGAAAGTAATGGGCTACGCTGAGCTTCACATGATCGGCGCCGGGACATACAAC
>JAABSF010000048.1 GCA_011390535.1 Deltaproteobacteria bacterium
AAACCCTTTTTTTCTTCTTTTTATCCCTTTTGCCGCTCTGTTTCACACTCTTGCCGCCTAACTCCGTGCCGCCCAACTCCGTGCCGCCCAACTCCTTGCCACCTAGCTTTACTTCCTTATCGGCATGGAGCTGCGAAAAACATAGGGTCAAATCCTCTTTTCTTTGCATCGCTCTCCACCCGTAAGGGGTCAATCTAATTTTGGGATATTCTTGACCTACCGTCTCTACACAACCAGACGCCTCCAGTTCATCCAACAACTTATGAATATGAAACTTTTTTACCGTCTGCATGCTCCCATAAGACTTGACTCTATCAAGCCCTAATCGCAAAACAGCCTGCGCCTTCGACCCCGTCAAAACCTCAACAACTCTGCCGCGGCCGAATCGACCATCCAGCCGCGCCACAGCACTCAAAGCCTTTTGAATCTGAACCCATTCATTCTCCGTCGGGGCTCGCAACCCCCTCCTCTCCGAGATCTCACCGTCCCGGCGACAGTTGTCACACCGATCACCACAATTTTCGGCCGCTGCAGGATCTCCAAAATGCTTCAAAATACCGGCGTGTCTGCATGTCCTCCCGTTCACATACTTCAAGAGTCTTCGCAACCTGGCACGATCTCTCCGCTCCTTCTCTACCAAAAAGCCAAGATCCATTTTTTCAAAATCACCCGCTCTCGGCCCAAGCCCCAACACACGACCCTCACCCTCAGGATCCGGTCGGCTGTAAATCACTTCCATCCTGCTCAAGACCCCCAACGCCGTCTGTGTCGCCATTTTTTCCGCAGTGTTTTCAGGACAAGCATTTCTCATCACAGCATCTTGAGATACCGGCCCATCCTGATTCTTAACTAAACGCGCCACCACCTTTGAAACATACCGCACCAGCTCCGGAGAAGGGTTATTCCCTTCAATGAAAAACTCCTGAGTCCTCACATCAGCGAAATTAAAGAGCAGCTCACAATACGAAGGCTTACCATCTCTTCCGGCACGACCCACCTCTTGATAATAATTCTCCAAGCTGCCCGGCACATCGTAATGAACGAGCGCGCGCAGATCCGCTCTGTCGATTCCCATACCAAAAGCGTTAGTGGAAACCACCACATCCAGCTCACCACTTGCAAATCTATCTTGGGTGACACGCCTCACCTTATCGCTCATTCCCGCATGATAACCCGCACAGGTCACCATGGATGACCGGAGCCTTGAGTCCGTGCTCAACTCCGATACAACCAACTCCACATTTTTTCTGGTAGCACAGTAAACAATTCCCGTTCTATGCTCAGATATTATCTCACAGGTCCTCCGCAGCTTCTCCCGGCGCCCGCGCACCTTTTTCACCGCCAAAGTCAATGACGGCCGAGAAAACCCACGCACCACAACTTTCGGCACCTCCCTGCCTTCATCCCCCAGCTTCAGTTGCCCGATTATGTCCTCACGCACCTCAGGCGTCGCCGTAGCAGTCAAACAAAGCACCTGAGGATGACCTAGCCGAGAGAGCACAGGAGCGAGTCTTAAATAATCAGGCCGAAAATCGTGCCCCCACATGGAGACGCAGTGCGCCTCATCCACAGCAAACAAGTCGACAGTTACCGACTCGAGAGTTTCCAAAAACCTGGAACTCCTGAACCGTTCAGGTGCCACATAGACAATATTAAACTTCCCCTGCCTAATATCTCTCAACCGACTGTATCGCTCCTCGGATGAAAGAGATGAGTTCAAAAACGTCGCGGCGATCCCGGAATCGGACAACCCGTCGACTTGGTCTTTCATAAGTGCGATGAGCGGCGAAACCACGAGGGTCACTCCAGGTCGCAACAACGCCGGGAGTTGATAGCAAAGAGATTTACCGCCGCCTGTCGGCATCACCGCGAGACAGTCCCGCCCTGAGAGCACTGTCTCGATGACTTTCCGCTGGCCCTGTCGAAAGCTCTCAAAACCGAACCGTTCCCGGAGCACCACTGACACATCTTTGTGAATCATAACGGTCCGGGATTTTAGCAAAAAAAAAACTCTCGCCGCAAGCGCAAAAACCATAAGGTCCCAAACGATGAAAAGGAAAACCATGCATCTCCTTCACTACGACCCATCCCCTGCGGCCGATCCCCCATTTCACAACTTTCACAACCGTCACTAAAAAAAGCTTAATTGCTAACCTTTGACACCTTTTTTGTTCAATAGGCCGAGCCAAAAGTCGCAGCAGCGCCGAAAGTAAGCCGGCGTATCCAAGTGCCGCTGTCCGCAGGACTGAAGGCACTTTGACGAGTCGCTGACGAAACTACCCGAAGGGGAGGTTCAAACAGCGACGTCCGGCTGTTAAAGGCTTCCCACGGGGATGCCTACGGGATTCGGTCGGCGATCCATCCTGACGTCCTGCGTCGCTCATCGGTTGAAGGCTAACCAGCATTCGCCCTCTTCGCTCCTTGCTCGTCAGGCGCCTCACCGCCCTCGCTCCTTCGAATTCATCCCCGTGCGAAACCTTAGACCCTGCGGAGACCCAGTGCTCGGCCGGTCCCTCATTCACTCAATTCCGCGCGCAACAAAAAAGCTTAATTGCTAACCTTTGACACCTTTTCTGACACCTTTTCGAACCTCCCTCCATCACAGGCATTTCCTTGACATTACACACATTACGAAACTATTGTCTCAAAAAAATATCAGCTGATCAGCCGGGCTCAAGACACGAAAAGATACAGGACAAAACGGAGCACTGGAAAGGGATATGGATCGACTTTTATCGATACGGATATACATAGCGATACTTGGCGACGAGTGATGATGGAGAAGAGATTAAGCATAATCGACGCGGTTGAAAGAGGGACATGATCAACATGCGATTATTTTCAAGGCCGACTTCCTTGTGGACATTAGTGTTTTTCATTACGCTGGGCATGACCGCCCATGTGCAGGCTTCACCGGCGTCATCATCGAACCCAAGAAAATCAGGAGACTCCGGAAAATCAGGAGGATCAAGTAGCTCCAGAGAATCACGACTGCGGGTAGCCGTAGTTATTGATGCATCCGGGAGCATGAAAACCCAAGATCCAAGTCTCTTGTCCAAGGTGGCTGCGAGGCTCTTTGTAGAATTGGCAGGTCCGAAAGATGAAATAGGGATAGTGGAATTCGGAACTTCTGCTCGTTTAATAGCTCAAGCATATGTAAAAAACGAAAAATCTCGACAAAAACTCTTCAACGCCATTGACGAAGTAGGACGGGATCAATGGTGCACGGATTATCTGGCAGGTTTAAGAGCGGGGCTCTCCATGTTCAAAGAGCGCCCCGAAAAAGACGAGCGCCGCCTCATAATCTTTTTGACCGACGGCACCTATGACCCGAATCGCAGTAATGAGGCCTACTATCAACTGTTGACCGCCGAGGAAAAAGAGAGCCTTTGGACAAAAAAGGCTCAACAAACGCTGGAAAAAGCAAAAGAAACGGAAGATTTCAAGAGCCGTCCCTGCCACCCACGTTATGATGCGCTCAGCCCTGCGGTCCGCCGGGGTTTCAACAACGCCTTTGAATCTTTTTTAGAAAAAGAACTCAAACCTGCAGGAGTGAGAGTATTCACCATCGGATTCGGCACTGAGTTGAGCCGCACGGGTAAAGGCAAGGCTGAAAAACATCTGCGTGAATCCATGGGGTTTTTGAACAAACTGGCACAAGTCTCGGGTGGGCGAACTCTCATCGAAGATGATGTAAACAAAATCCCCGGTTTTTTCGCGCAGATTTTCGCCGCGCTGGTGGGAGCGCCGGTGCAAGGTTTCCCTGCGGCAGGAGAGCCAAAAGCCGAAAAATATTCTTTTAAAGTAGTCAAGGGAACAAGAGCCATGGGCATCGTTGTTCCCACCCAAGGCGACAAGGATTTCCAAGTCGCCCTTAAAGGCCCCATCGGAGAAAACGCCGGGACATATAAAACAAAACGCAAACACGACGAGATGGGAACTGAACGTCGAACAACAGGAAGAGTCCTCTCGGGGTACAGGTTTTTTTGGGTACCCAACCCCGCCCCGGGTGATTACGAGCTTAGCGCGACGGGAGGCAAGAAAAAGAGCTTTACCGCCCATGTTTTAATGGATGTGGGGCTCCAGCTTGTATGGACTCAGCCCACTCCCAAAGCAGTGTATGCCGAAAAAAAACAAGGCGAGGTAAAATTCAATTTCGCACTCCGAACGGCTTCAGGTGAAGAGGTGGGAGGATTGAGCGAGAAGTTTATGAACGATATGAAGTTCAACTGGCTCTTCGGCAAAAACGATGGGCTGCCGGTAATCGAGACCGGGAGCCCACGTTTCGACCCCGCAGCGCCTATGAAGCCCATGAGCGTGACCATCCCGCGAGCCAAATTAAAAGAAGGGCGTTACACAATCGCAGTGTCGGCCACCCACGCCCGGGATTTTTTCGAGTTGAGAAAACTGGAGCACAAGCTTGAAGTTGTAAAATACATAAAGATGAAGGCGGCTTGGGAGGCAAACGATTTTGAGGCCAAAGCAAAAAAAGGCTTTCGAATATCTCCATGGGTGACCTTGAAGCTGAAAGAAGACATTAAGGCCCGCCAAAACTTCCATTTGGACCTTTCCGCCATCTCCAGTCGGGATGAGCTGGTGCTTGAGGTTACAAACCCAACTCCGGGCTGCAAAGTCAAAAATAAGAAAATAAAAAAAGACAAAGTATCCATATGCCTGCACAAGAAAAAGTATGAGGTGACCTTGTCGCTCTCTTTGAAAGACTGGAAAAAAGCGCGGAGCAAGAATCTGGATTTCAAAGGCAAAATTACGCTCACCCCGGAAGACCCCGAGATATTCAGAGGTGAAAAATCATGGGAGACTGAAACCAAAGGCCGCTTGCAGGCATGGGAGTGGAGAGACTGGTTACGCTACTACCGGAACTGGATAATCTTTGCTCTCATAATACTGTTTATCATTATTTGGTTACTGGGACGGGCCGTGGCCGGTGCCTTCCCCCCAAAATCGGTTTTTTACTATTTTGATCTGGAAGACAAGACCGAAGAACCCAGCCAATACGCGCTGGGCCGCAGGGCAAAATCCAGGTTGCCTTTCGTGTCGGCGAAACATACCGTAGGCGGAAAGGGGATGCCTCGTTCCCCGCGAGTGCTATGCACTGTAAAAGCCCTCGCAAAGGGAGGTTTCGAGATTATCCCCGATGGCAGCGTATCATACGAAAGAGATGGCGAGAAACGCGAAACAAGAGATCCCTTTCGAGGCAGATTTGATGA
Source organism: Deltaproteobacteria bacterium (assembly GCA_011390535.1). GTDB lineage: Bacteria > Myxococcota_A > Polyangia > HGW-17 > SLPX01 > SLPX01. Next base: position 5,229 of record JAABSF010000048.1, read on the forward strand.
ACACTATCAGGCAGGAGAGAGATACGAATTCTGGCTCGCTCGACGACCTGATTATTGAGATATTATTATTTGACTGTGTAAACAATACGGGCTCGAAGGCTAAGGAGGAGATGTAATGCTTATTCAAAATATGAAGATTGCTCCGCATTATTTTGTAGGACTCGGCGGTTGCGGCAGCAAGATTGTAAATGAAATCGCACGGAAATTCAAAAGGCGGGAAGAAGAGTATTCCCGTTATAAGAATCTTGTGCACTTTTTCGCCGTGGACACCGACATGGCAGAGCTTCAAAGGTGCGAAAAAGTAGACGCCTGGATCCCTATCTCCAACTTCGATAAACCACAATATGTAAAGCACTCATACGGACTTATGGGTTCGGAAGAAGATACATATTTTACACAGTGGTGGCCCGAGTATTATCAACCCCGCAAGACCTCCGGGGCCGGGGCCGGTCAAATAAGAATAGAGTCGCGGGTCTCGCTTCATTACACTTTAAAAAACCATCCGCAATACACTCAGACCCTCATGAACGCCATCAGACGGTCTTTTGATGTAGGTGAGCGTTTTAGAAACGACAAGAAAGCACCCACCATCCATATCTACTGCTCTCTCGCCGGAGGTACCGGCTCAGGCAGCTTCCTCTCTATCACTTATTTCTTGAAATCGCTGGTGGAAAAGCATCGAAAACCTCTCAGCGTCGGCACTTTCGTTCTCCCTGGGGTATTCGGCGCCATGGGAGTTCCACATAATCAGTTGCAAAAGATTCAAGCCAACGGTTATGCCGCGCTTTGTGAGCTTGAATACCTTCAAAGCGCCGGTGAAACAGAAGAAAACCGGATACAGTTTCACTGGAACCCCCACGGCACAGAAGACGACACTGTAACTGAACGTCCTTTTGATCAAATCTCTCTTATTGATGATATCGGAGCCCTACACGGGGTAATAGCAGACGCCAAGCAGGTTTATCCTCATATCGCCGACTCTGCTTACACACAGATTTTCTCAGAGGATCCAGATAAATCACAGACGATAGTGGAGCGTGACCAGTCCACACTCGACAATGATGAGCGGGAGCTCGGGGTGAAAGACAGCCAACATTACACCAAGAGATACGGCTCTTTCGGTGTGTCGGTGCTAACGATTCCGGATGACGATATCCTGGAATATTGCGCCAATCGCTATGCTATTGAAGCTCTCAACACTGCATTCGCGCTCCCGGAAAAAGACAACCTGGAGGTTAAGACCTCTGCAGATCGCGAAAAACGGGATCGAATGTTTATCACAGATGTTCAGAGCCGAGCCCGGATGCAAGGTGATACCGGCCGGATGTACAATTCAGTTTTGGAGTGGTGTGACGGCACAACCGGCGGAAGCGGAGCAGTGGATGTTTATCTGCGAAAATTGGATGATGTCTTGAACGGCTTGAAAAAGCCTATAGAAGAACTCCCCGGTATGCGGGAAGATTGGTTGCTCGGAATGTCCGGCGATGAAGAGTCTGTCCGCGTTGAGGTGAGGCGCCGCTATGACAGCCGCAAAAAGAAAATGAAGAGCGCCAGAGAGTCCGTAGATGAGATGGCCACCAACCTCGCCAAAGAGGTCATGTCGGATGATTATGATCATTCACTCTGCAAAGCTCTCTCCGGAACAGGCCCCATACATGGGCGGCTCTTCTACCTTCGGTTGCTGGCAGCTATGAAAGAGCGTCAAAAACGTGCGGAAGACGAGTTTAACGGTGCCAACGAGGCACTCAAAGGTGTAGACGATGCTTTCAGCAAATATCATGACGAGCTGGTGAGCACAACGAAAATCAGTCTGGTTGAAAAAGTTACGGGCAACAAAGATTACGAACAAGACGCAGTGCCGAAGTTTGTGCGTTGGTTCAGAAATTCGGTAAAAAAACAACAAGAGCTCTCCCTGTTCAACGATGGTCTGTTGGACTTCTATGACGACATCGTACAAGGTCTCACCGAAAAGTTGGATAAGGCCTCAGCGCTGTTTGACGACCTGCTGTCCATCAGAGAAAAACTGGAATGCAAATGTGATGACCTCTTGAAATATGGGGTACCAAGGGAATTCGGAGGCGAGACCACCGAACATGTTCTGGATGTAGAATTGTTCCAAGATTTTTTGGACCCCGAACATTCCCGGATGTGGGACTGGCTGTTTGACGAGATGGAGCTCTCATCGGATTACAACCCCGATGAGATCGCCGGTTCAATTCAAAAAGCCCAAGCAGAAGCCAAACGCAGGCGTCATGTCTCTGAGAAGGTTATGGATGAGCTTGTGGGTCACGGGCGCAAACTCTGGGAAGAGAGAATAATCGGGCAAGACAAGCCTTCCGGACGAGATGAGCTGGGCCTTAATATCATCGACAGCCTTCGAAAAGAGGCAGAGTGGGCGCTGATGTGGGAAGATCTTAAACGACGTTACGGTAATAACCGCCCCAAGAAACTACCCGCCGGTGACATCGAAGCTGCAGTGGAAGAGATCGGAGATGAGAGAATTGACTCTTATGTAAAAGAGAAAATATTCCACGCCGCGAACAAATGTCAGCCCTTTCTTCAGTTCGACCCATCGGGCAAAAACATACCACCCAAAAAGTACATCTGCATCTACAAGGGTTACCGTGACGATGACTCTTTTCGAAAGCGTTTGACCAACATCCAGGGTTTTTCTATCAAAGAAGGTGATTTAATGATCACCGGTGACCCTAAAAGAGTGGTTTTTTATTGGAACGAGGTGGGAGTCCCCATTTACAAGGTCGACTCCGTGAATGGATACGGGGCTGCTTATGAAAACGTGAAAGCTTCTGAGCTCAGCCGAGGCTCGGTTTATAAAAAGGTAGTCACTCTTGAGTCAAGCCGTCCTGAGATGGAAGAACAGCGAAAGCTTTTCGCCGAAAAGAAAATGCCTGATATCCCCCTTCATACCGACAGAAACTGGGAGGGCGTTTTCGATCCTTATCTTTTCGGACTGTTTCCCATAACCATGCGGGCCGTCCAAGAAAATAGAGCAAGAATTCATTGGGAAGAAGAACGCAGCAAAAGAAAAACCGCTAGTGAAACCGCTGGTGCGGGAATCCGACTTTTTGCCCTGGCGAGCTGGTGTGGGTCCATCAAAAAAACTGACGCAGGTTACATAATCAATAATGACGCATTGAAAAAGAGCGATAAAGAGCTGGGCAAATGGAGGGATACAGCGGCGAACAATTTTGCCAAACTAAAAGAAGTCATAATCGAGTGGGCAGAAGAAAAAGTAGAGGAGGCGCTTCAAGAGACAGTGAGAAATCGAGACACATCGTCACTCGAGGACCACTACAACCGGCTCAAGGATGAACGAGTTGGGATGGAAGACAATGAAATCTCCCTGGTTAAACAAGAGCTGATAATTTTGAAGCAAGAGATCGATAAGCTCAAAAGCTCTTGAGCTAAGGTGACTTGAATGAGCGATGTTTTCAACCCAACCCTCGTCTTCGGAGTGGGTCGACTAGGACGTGAGGCGATCTCGCGGCTCCGTGATGAGCTGCCCGTTCATGGTGAAGCGGCGGCCTCCAACTCCGTCCTGGCGGTGTTGGAATTATTGGACCCCGAGACCTATGAAAATACCCAAGAGATAACAGCTAGGGTAAAAGTCGAGCCCTCCGGCTCGTCACAGGTTTCAACTTCAAGTGATTCTACCCGCCCTGTAGTTAACAAAGAGACACCAAACGGAGCCACCGACGGATCCACAGAAAAAGATGAGGATGGATTCAACATCCTGCGCCTTTCTACAGATTGGAGTGAACACCAAGCCACGGCGCTTTCCGAATTCGCTTACAAAAGCGCAAGGCGCCTTCTTCGTTTAAGCCATTTTCTGAACTATTCATCTGCCGACAGGTTACTCCCACCCAGGTTCTCGGTTTTTGTAGTGGCGGATTTAGGAGAGTCAGAAGTCAGAAAAATCTTGAACCCTCTGATTGAAGTTGTCGGCCGGACCCTTTTGTCCAGGTTCAGCCATATTTTCAACTCGCGAGGCCCTGAAGGAGAGCCTGCTAATTTCGGGGTCTACCCGGTGTTAATGCTGGGCGGGGTGCGCGACGAAAAAGCTAACAACCGAGGCGTAATCTCCAACACCTTAAAAGGACTGAGCGAAACTGTAAAAAACAGCGCGGAGTGGTGGAGCGTCGCAGACATGCAAGGGGAAACAGAGCTTCCTTGCGTAAGCCGCACGGTGTTGCTGGATGATCAGACGACTAAATACGTGCTTGACCGCTCGGAGATTGTTTCATCCATAGTCGGGCTCATGACCATCGCTCTTTTCAGCGGAGATTTTTCGAATGAGCACGCCGAAGGAGGGGCGTGGCCGTTAGCCGGGTTTTTACAGGGGCCTGAAGACACACGGCGGGATTTATCCATCCGTGGTTATGATCCTCCAGTGTTCGCCACTTTTGGTGTGGGAACAATGGATGTGGCTCAGGGGGTAGTGAACGACTACATATGCAACCGCTTCGCACTGTACATTATCGACTCCATGCGTCCCGAAAAACCGGCGGATTCAAACTTAATGGATCTGCGCGAGCTCTGGTCACCCGATGAAATAGACGCAAGACTGCAAGGTTACGGCGCCGGTGAGTTGAGCACCGAAGATGTCACCACTTATCATGACTCCAACGATGTTGAAGATACACGCCAAAGATCGGTGGCCGACAGGATCGAAAGACGGTTGCGAGAGCTTGCCGAAAACCTTACGAAACGCTGCGAAGAAATTGAAGCTTTGGACAGCCCTGAAAACATCACAAACAACAAATACAGCCGGCCTTGGTTTGAAAATTTGGCGTCCCGTTTCAAACAAACATGCAAAGATATAGAGCTTCAAGAGCTTCCACAGGCGGGCGAGGAGGTGGACCGCCGAGGGTTGTCCCTGGCTCGAGAACGTTTGGATGAAGTGAGAGAGAAGGTGGACCGTTGGGTCTGGTCTGAACCTCGGGGATGGCATCGTGCACGTCAGTATTTGTTGGAGCTAAAGGGCCGGGCTAATATGGAAGCAGACCAATTCGAGTTGGAGCCCCACCTCCCGGACCTCCCTGATACCGAACCGGTGAGACAGGCTGTGCTGGAAGTGCGACACAGAGCCCAGTCCTGGCCACGCCGTAGGCGGGTGATATTCACGGCCGCCTTTGTTGCGCTCTTTCTTACTCTATTGTTTCACTTCATGCCCAAGTGGCTGTACATCCGTTTCGTATACGAAAACAACACATATATAAAGCAATCTGAAGCAAACTCTCTCTTGGAAAAAGGAAAAAGGCTCGCCGCAAACGGCTCCACCCAAGCCAAGCGTCTGTTGAAGCTTAAAGACGCCCCAAAAGGCAACGCGCCGGATGGATACGTTTTGGACACACGATATGATCCTCCCGGCCTACTGGGAAACCCAATGCTTTTCAAGCTCCCCCCGCGGGCAACAGTGGCACACTTTGTATTGGATCGTCCTTATGTCTTCATCTGGCTCTATTTGCTGTTCCTGTTCTTTATGTGGATCTATTTTCGATCCTATCTCAAAAAGCGGCAAGAAGAGATGGACCAAGCTGTCAGATTCCTGAAAAACCGGATCGAAGAACTGGTCACCTCCATGTCTAACTCTGTCCGGGA
>JAABSF010000419.1 GCA_011390535.1 Deltaproteobacteria bacterium
AGTTCAGACGGTAAAGGGAGTTATATTATTGAATTGGTATTAAAAATCTTAGGGGAATCGCAATGATATGGAATTCGTAGTATATAATGTAATGTAATGGACACGGAAAATTTGTAATTGTAAGGAAGGTTAAGCTGAAACTCCCTTTCATTTTTTCATCGTAAAGCGCGTTCATCGATAGGCGCGATAAGAGTTTTTTAGATTATGACCGAAGGTCGAGACGAACATAACCTGAATGGAGAGAATGGTTCACATTCGGGGATGGGTCAACTGGAGCCTAGAGCACCCGGGAGCTCGGGAGGGGTTCTTCGTAAGATTTTTATCGCTTTTTTGGTTTTGCTTCTTGTGGTGGTCTTGTTAGGCACTGCGGGGTTTTTAGTGGCTTGGTATCGTTTCAACGGAGAAGCGCTGGCCCTTTATTTGACCAAAGGTTGGAATCGTAGACATAGAGGTAATCTGGTTTTAGGGAAGGTAGAGTGGACTCCCAGCGCGGTTTGGGATCTATTGACTGGGAGTGATCACAAGCTTGTAGTTACCGACATACGTATTTATGACTCCAGGGGTCAGTTGGCGGTTTATGTTCCGAAAGCGGTGGGGAGAGGGAAGCTTTGGCCGGTGATTCGGCACGGTGATTTTGATCTTCGTGAAGTGAGAGCTAAAGAAGCCTTGGTCGTGCTGGATCAATATCGCCGGCCCGATGGGCCTTCTGATGATGGTAATCCATATGAACTGGGGTTGATAGGGGCTTTTGAGAGGAGCCCGGAGGTGCCCAAAGAGCCTCTTAAAAAAGGACAGCACAGGTCTCTCATGAGGGTCGATTTTCTCAAAGTTGATAAGGTGCGTTATGAAATGCGCCTCCCGGACTTTTCGGTGATTGCCGAGGATGCTCGTGTGCAAGGCAGCGTGACAAGTTATGGAAGGACATTGACCAAGAAGCCTGAGGTCTATTTTGATGCAAAGACCTTTATCCCAAAAGGGGTACTGAATCTAAAAGGTCGAGAGTTTGTCTTTAAAAATGTTGACGTTGTACGGGCTTCGACTCTCCCTGAGACACCCAAAGATCTTTACCTGAACCTTCGCAGCGCAGTGGTTCAGTCCGCTCGTATAAGTGGAGAAGCACGGTTGGTTAATTTGTATGGAGGTGGACCGCGAGGCATTGATGGTTCTGTGAATGTTGGAAATCTGGGGCCATTGTTGTCCCTGGTTTCGGATGGGAGGGTGTTCGGGGAGGATGCTAAGTTTACTGCAAGCGCTGTGGGGCCTTTCAACGATCTGGATGCGCAAGCTTCTGTCTCAGGGGTACACGGAAAGTATGGAAAAATAAGAGCCGACGACTTTTCAGCGAAGGTCTTGGTCAAAGACAAGAAGCTACTTTTAGAGCGAGCCGGCGTAAAAGTGTTGGATGGCAAGCTTGCTATGAAAGGTGACATCGACCTTCGGAATCTTCTGTGGCGAGGTAGTATCACGATAAATAACGTAAGCCCCGATGGGTTGATGGATAAGGACTCCAGAGTTGAATGGGGCGGAGTGGTAAATGGTGAGATCACTGCTTCAGGAGAAGCTCCAAAACCTATTGTGGATGTTGAGAAGCTCAACCTGAATTATGCTTTAAACAAACCATTGAAAGGGATCGGGAGGGTTTTGCATGCAACAGGGCGACTTGGGATAAGAGGGCCGGAGATAAAAGTACATGAGCTTGATCTCGAAGCAGGGTATTTCACTTTGGCTTCACGAGGTAAACTCCATACGACTAATCAAAGGCTGTCAATGGCTGTAACAGTGACCGGACGGAAGCTTCGGGACGTAATGGGTCGCATGGATATGCCCGGTGTTGTTGAATCTGCCGAATTGAAAGGGCGGGTCGGCGGGAGGTTTCAGCAACCCTATTTCAATGGAAGTCTGGAAGCAGATGGTCTAGGCCACAGACCACAAAGCCGAGGGCGTCTTGAATCCTCGGTTTCGTTTTCGCACGGGACGGTGGATTTTAAAAAAATCAAAGCTTATGTCTATCGTGGCGGAATCTTCGGAAACGCCGCTATTTCATTGTATAGCGGCAAATTGGAAAACATGTATTCCCAGCCACGGCTACGAACCGACTTGGGTTTCAGCGGTTTAAGCCTGCGCTCCATAATCGGCGGGAGACAAGTGCGGGGCCGGGTCAAAGGTGGGCTGAGGGTTTCAGGCCCACTGTCCGGTTTGCGGGGACGATTCTGGGGAGATATTCCCAAGCTGATGGTCAAGAAGCAAAAATATGAAAACGGAAAAGTAGAGATCGCCATTTCCAAGGGGGACTATTTGTTGGAGTATGCCGGGATTGAGCATGCAAAGGGTGGCCGCGTTCGGGCTTGGGGTGCTTACAGAAAAGGAGGTGGAGTTTCTTTTACTGCACAGTTGGAGAAGCTCCCTCTCGCGGGTATCCCGGGTTTGACCAGTATCGCACCTGACACTATTGCCGGGTTGTTGGATGGTCGTGTAGAAATATCCGGGAGTCAATCTTGGCCGATTTTGGCCGGGTCCATAGAGTTGCTTAAGGCGAAAGTGCGTGGGATTTACATGGGATCCACCAAAGTGGACATTAAACCGGAAGCAAAAGTCAGCAGTATCTCTGGTGAATTATTCGAGCATTTCAAGCTCTCCGGAGAGATCGCTCTGAAACCAAAGCCGTTGCTGAAGCTTAAGGTGACTTTCGAGAAATTTCCCCTGGAAAAGCTGCTTCCGGACATGAAAGATGTGGCGAATGCACAAGGTCATGTTTCGGGGAAGTTGGAGATATCGCTTGATCAGGGTGGTGTCCAAAAGATGGCGGCACAGCTGGACGAGCTGAGGGTGACAATGCTTAAAGAGTCTCTTGACCCCTTGTCGCCTCCTGAAGAATTTCACATACACAACGAGAAACCTATTCTTTTAGCTTACGACGGGAAAAAACTGAAAATCGGAAGCTTTCATCTCACCGGCGCGGCAGGGGATTTTAAGGTGACCGGTTGGGCCTCTGAAAATGACTCAGATATCCGGCTCAATGGTAGCGTGGGGCTGAAACCCCTCGAGTTGTTTGTGCGTGAGCATTTAGATGAGCTGACAGGAGTTGTTTTAGCGAATATCAGAGTCACTGGAGATCTACGGAAACCGCAATTGGCGGGATCATTGAAAATGAAGGATGCAAGCCTTCTCTTGGCAGAGAGACAGCAGCGGTTGGAGTTCCCATCCGGGACTTTGAGTATCCGTGATAAAGGCAAAGGATGGGATAAAATTTCAGTGTCTTTGCAGAGGCTGATGGTTAAGGTAGGTGACGAAGCTTTATACGCTGATGGAACATTGAATCTCAGCGAATGGAAACCTGAGAGGTTTTCACTTCGTTTGAAAGGTTATCTGTCGGGCAAGGCTTTGGAGATAGCGGCACCGGAATATGTTTCCCACGCGCATGGGAAAACAAAGATAGATTTAAAAGTTTCAGGGACGCCTGAAGAGAATGATATTAAAGGTACGGCTGTTTTAGAGAGGACCGAGATTGCGCTACGCGGTGTGAGAAGTCATGTTGTGTTAGAAAGCGGGGAACTTGGGTTTGAAGGGGGC
>JAABSF010000420.1 GCA_011390535.1 Deltaproteobacteria bacterium
CCCATGGTCAGGATTTCTTCTTTTTTGTAACGGCGATAATGAAACCGGCCAGCCCGAAAATAAAACCAAGCCCGGCTATGATATCTCTGATGTTGAAAGACCTCTCATGCAAATGACAAGGCTTGGAATGATCATGACCATGACCATGATCGTCATTATCGGCCTCATGAGAATGACTGTGCTCGTCCCCTTGCTTTTTTTGTATATGTTCGGGCTTTATTCGGCTCTCGACTTCTTTTTTGATCATCGCCGCAATCACTGCCGAATCCATTTTGCAATTCATTTTTTTCGTATCGGCAACTTCCGATGGGTGACACTCAAAGTTTATGGAGGCTTTGTCCTGTTTTGTGATTGTTGCGGATTCGACTCCTGCAGTATCAGCTTCTCCTGCAGAATCAGCTTCTTTGTCACTCTGGTCCGGTCGCAACTTGCTTAGCTGCGCAGGAGAGATGCGCCGTTTTCTTCTGTGGCCCATGGAGTCACGGGCATCTATAGTCAGACCTCCCTGAATGTTCTTAGGTCTAAAGACAGCGTATCCTCTCTCGTCGGTCCGGCCGCTGAACACCTCGACCTTTTCGCCGTCTATCGCTTTTACTCTGCAACCTTTGCATGGTGAGTTTTTGCCGTATGATACATAAACCGATATTTCAGATTTTTTTATTTTGGTGGAAACCCCGAGTCGATGAGCGTTTGCGGATGATAACCAAAAAAAGAAACTAAAAAACAAACCAAAAAAACAAAGAGCCCGAATATATTTCGGAAAACCCAATTTGCTCATAAGCTCATGAGGCATGTAATGGCTCCATATCAAAAAGTTCCGGCCGTGAACGACGAATAAAAGCAAGAGCAAAAGCAGTAAAGAGCCCTTCTATCACTGCCACCGGAAGATGAACAGCCAGGATAAGTCGTGCTGCAGGGAAAAACGGCTCACCGGAGAAAGCCAAAGCCCCCGCCATGAGAGAAGCTCCAAGCACTATTCCGGTTGCACCTGCTAGAAAAGCAGCGATCAAGGCGATCCGGGCAGGTTTTTGCCCTGCCGCCTTGGCGAATAGCAGCCAGGCGACAAGCGCCGGGGCAGCCATTACCACGAGGTTAATTCCTAACGTAGTGAGTCCGCCGAATTGGAACAAGGCGGCTTGAAGAAAAATCGCCACCAAGATCGCCGGGATGGCTGCCCACCCGAGAAGAAGCCCTAAAAAACCGTTCAGAGTGAGATGAGCACATGCAGGGCCTATGGGCACACGAACCAGGGCGGCGGCAAAAAAAGCTGCGGCCAGCATGGCTGTTTTTGGAAGATCCATGGGGTCTGTTTTTTTCAGGCCTACGGCAGCGAGTCCCACCCCCAATACCGCTCCTGTAACCAACACCGGTACGCTCGCCACACCTTCACTCAAGTGCATTACAGCTTCTCTTCCTCGCCGATCTGAACGTTGCTACAATAACCAATGCTCTTGCCGAGCTTCCATTATTCAAAAAAAAGCACTATGCCCGATTTGCCAACCCAAGGCAACCTTGAAAAAGGCGCCCAAAAGAAGCCAAAAATGTACCAGACACTTGGGATTCAGCTTTTTATGCGAGTTATTCCAGATGCTTGAGCGAAGACGAGTGGGCCGAACCGGTGTAAGCATTTCTACTTTGCGACATCCCCTGACCCGACACTGAGACACCGCTTTGGATTTGTAATTGTGAACATATCGATTTATTATTGTTATGAGGCAGATTGAAATCTTTGCTTCTGTCTTGATGAGTAATTGGAAACTTTGCTTCTATCTTGATGAGTAATTAGAAACTTTACTGATACCTTTATGAGTAAAGTGATGTTGAGAGCTTGCGGCACATGACAAAGGCGTTGGTTAAAAAAATGTTTTCTCCCCAAATGTCCAAATTGAAAATGATTACATCTCTCCTGGTGGGATTGTTTTGTTTTCTCTCTTTGTTTCATGCCACCTCATATGCATCTCGATATTTGGATTTTGAATTATTCTACGAGCTTGGGTGGGGGGGAGGTGAGAGAGAAGTTGGGCGTCTGGATGGACATGAAGCAGCTTCAGAAGGGCCCATGAGTTTCTACGTAACCAAGGGTGGAGAGAGTATAGGAGAAAGGTTAGAGGAGAGGTTAGAAGAGAGATTATATGTACTGGATCAGGTGAACATGAGAGTAGTTCGTCATGATGTTCACGCTGTGAAAGAAGATTCAATTGTAGAGTATTTTCTTCCTGGTGATACCTTTCAAGATCTGCTGGTGACAGGAGATGGACACATAATTGTGATGGACCGGTTGGTTAGATCTTCTCTGTTAATCTTTTCACCCGATGGAAGTGTATTGGACGAAATCGGCTTGCTGGGCAGGGGGATACCCAAGGGTGGTGGAATAACCGGAATGTTTGAGTGGGATGGAGAGATATGGGTGGAATACGGCCATTTATACAACGTTCGTGTTTTAGACACTCGATTACTCCCCTGTAATCGGATCATTTTACCTGGGAGGCGTTTTCGCCGGCATTTGACGGTTAACGCCGGGTTGGACGGTATGGGTGGAGTCGAGATTTGGTTAGATGAATTATGGAGTGGCTTAGCGCTCTCCTACCGTGATCTGTTTATGGATCATGATATCAATAGGATTATCTGGCTCGAATCCGATGAAAAAGACCGAATACATATCATGTTTCATCTGTTGGAATTCGAACCTACAAGACCATGGGGTGTGGTTCATGAATCAACTGCAGGCGTTGTTTTAGATGAAAATCTCAACATTCTATCCGAGTTCGCTTCACCTTTTACAATTGTTGAACATGAACAATTTCGAGAGTTTCAGGTAACAAGCGATGGAAGCACATATCAGATGGTCTTTGTCCCTGAAGGTGTAAAATTTCTGAAAACGCAGTAGGTCGGGATGGATCGGCGTCCGAATCCAGAAGTTGTTTTTGAGCCAACCCTTAGACTTTAGTCCTCAGACCCTCATGCTCGGTTCTCAGCGCTCGGTTCTCCGTGCTCGGTTCTCCGTGCTCGGTTCTCCGTGCTCGGTTCTCAGCGCTTGGGCCTTTTTCAGTCCCTCGACTCAGGGCTTTTTGCCGGGTGTTGATGGGTGGCTGTTTTTGTGTGGGTTTTGTAAATGGGAGCGACGACTTGTCCTGTGGTGGTCAACACAGCCTGCCACAAGTTTCCTGCTGGGTTGATTTTCTTGCGCCCCTTGGTGGTCAACTCCATTGGGACGTGGACGAAATGTTGATTCCAGTAGCTGATGATCATGTCGGTGCGTCCGGCCATAGCGGCGTGGACGGCGTTGATGCCCAGCTCGAGGCAAAAGGCCGAATCTTGTGAGTTGGCTGGTTGGCTGCGGATGATGTAACTCGGATCGATGTATTTGAGGCTGATGGGGATGCCTTGTGTTTTCATGCGGGAGATGATGCGGTTTTTCAGATACACCCCCACGTCTTTGGCCATCACGTTTCCAGATGCGTCTTTGCGTGTTTCGGATGGGCCTGCATCGTCTACAAAACGGGCTCCTTCGGCCACCACGATGACGGCGTGGCGCTTGGCTGCCAGACGAACTTCCAG
>JAABSF010000421.1 GCA_011390535.1 Deltaproteobacteria bacterium
ACGTGGACGCAGTGATTGAATCGCAGCGAAAAATGGTTGCAGGGACAATGGAAGCTGCGCGTGAAGCTGTTAAGACTCCATACGGAGCGCAATACATGGTCAACTTGGGTGGGGGGTTTCATCACGCCGCCCACGACAGGGGGGGCGGATTTTGCATTTTCAATGATGTGGCGGTGGCCATCAAGGTTTTGAGACGGGAGGGTTTCGATGGTCGAGTTTTGGTTATAGATCTGGATTTGCATCATGGTGACGGGACACGACGGATATTTGCTACTGATGAGACAGTCTACACCTTTTCCGTTCATGCGGCTTCTTGGGATGAAACACCATGCGTGGCAAACCACGATGTGGCCCTTCAAAGCGGCATCGGAGATTCTACATACTTAAAAGAGTTGGATGTTGCTTTGCCCAAGGTGTTTCGAGAGGCTGCGCCCGATTTGGTGTTCTATGTAGGAGGGGTGGATGTGGCTATGGATGATCGACAAGGCAACTGGCGGCTGACTCCGGATGGGATATTCCTGCGTGATCGCAGAGTAGTGGAAGCTGTCGGCAATCTTCCCATGGTTTGGATCTTGGCTGGGGGTTACGGTAAAGATGCGTGGCGTCACTCGGCACGTTCACTCTGTTGGCTTTTAGGTGATCGGTCGGATCCGATACCATCGCAAAGTGAGCGAGAGCTTGTAAAGGTGCGTAAAATCGCGGCAAGCTTAAACACGCAAGAGCTCTCCGGGGAGTCCGGTGACGACGATTTTCTGGATGCGGCGGACATTTTTGCAGATCTCATCGGGCCTCCGAAACAAGCAAAGCTCCTGGGCTTTTATACAAAAACAGGCATGGAAACAGCGCTGGAGAGGTATGGTATTTTGCCGCACATCAGAGAAGTAGGATACCAAAGTGTGGAATTAGACATCGATGTAAACTATTCCAGGGGGCAGCGCTTGAGGATCTTTGACCGTGAATCCGGTTGGCTTCTGGTTGAGCTGGTGTTGCGAGACAGCAGGGAGTTTTCTCCATACAGGCTTTTATCGGTGGAGTGGTTGGTGATGCAAAACCCCAAGGCTAAACCCTCCGTGAATCGGATGCTCCTCCCGGGTCAGAAATATCCTGGGCTGGGCGCCTTGCGAAAGCTGTTTCTTATGCTGGTTATGGTTTGCGAACGGTTGAATTTCGACGGAATACAGTTCTGCCCATCTCATTACCATGTGGCAGCTCAAGCGAGAGGCATCCTGGCATTTCTTGATCCTAGGGATGCAGCATGGTTTGCAACTCTTGAAGGAGCTGTTTCGGGGCTCCCGCTGGCCAAGGCGACGCAACTGGTTCATGAAAAGCATTTCGTCTATTCAGAAAACGGAGAGCCGGTCGGGTGGCGACCTGCGCCGATGGTGTTGCCGGTTTCAGAGAGGCTCCGTTCACGTATCTACTCCGACGAGTATCAAGAAGAGCTGGAGGATGCGTTGAAGGACTTCAAGCTGGAGAAAAGAGAAAACGGTCAGGAAGCTTTTACTGAGAATTGATCGGCGGTCAATGCGAGTGTTTTAGCTCCAGAGAGATTCCAGGAGGTCGCCGTATTTATCCAGCACTTTGCGGCGTTTCAGCTTTAAAGTGGGTGTCAACATGCCGTTTTCCGTTGTAAACTCTTCGGAGATGAGCTCAAACTTCTTTATCCGTTCATAGCCTTTAAAGTCTTTTGAGTGTTTATCCAGCTCGCTCTTTATAATCTCTTTAACCTCGGGCCGTTTGATTAAGGAGGAAAAATCCTCATCAATTTTCTTTTCTTTTGCCCAGCTTTCAAGTTTGTCTTGGTTCGGCACAACGAGCGCAACATTGAAAGGTTTATTGGTCCCATCTATGAAAACCTGCATAATAAAGGGGCTTAGCTGCAGAGTTTCTTCCAGCGGCGCCGGCACGACGTATTTACCGTTGGTGAGCTTGTACTGTTCTTTTATCCGGCCCGTTATATAAAGATAATTATCTTCATCCAGGTGTCCCCGGTCGCCTGTCCGGAACCCTCCGTCTTCAGTCATCACCGCGGCGGTTTCTTCGGGCAGATTGTGATAGCCCTTCATTACATTCGGACCGTAGACGATGATCTCTCCATCATCGCTGTCATCTTCTACTACGCTGGTGTCTATCTCGACCCGCACATTGGGGAGCGGCTTTCCGACAGACCCGATTTTGCGGTTTCCTCTGTAGTTGGCCGCTACCACCGGGCTGGTTTCGGTTAATCCGTAACCCTCAAAAACCATGATCCCGATGGAATCTATAAACTCGGCTATATCGGGAGACAACGCGGCTCCACCGGAAAAAGCAAACCTGAGTCGTCCTCCGAAGCGTGCTCGAATTTTCTTGAAAACAACTTGGTCATAAAACTTATGCTTCATTTCCAAAATTGTTGAAACCTTCCCTTGGGAGAGCACCTCTCTGCGTTTCTTTTCGTTTTCCATTGCAGCGTGGAACATTGTCTTTTTAATAAAACCCGACTCGTCCATTTTCTTGTTCACGCCGTCGTATATTTTATTGAAAATCCGGGGGACACTGACCATCACTGTGGGGCGCACCTCGCCGAAATTATCCACCAGCTTAGGAACTGATTCCGCTGTCGCTATTCCCGCGCCCATGCTCAGCAGAAGATGTAAATCCACTGTCTGACCGAAAGAATGTGCCCACGGCAAAAAACTCACCGTCACATCATCGGGATCCATCGGGAAAACTTCATGACCGGCATTTACATTGGATATGAAGTTCTTGTGAGAGAGCAACACTCCTTTGGGTTTGCCGGTGGTCCCCGAGGTATAAATGAAACCGCAGATGTCGTCCGGATCAATGGACTCTATATCTTTAGGCTCGCTTCTTCCCTGTTCCAAAAGGAACTCAAAGCTAGCCTCATCATCACTGGGCAAGCCCACGCAGATTACCTCTTCCAGGCCATCCATCTCATCCGGCCAATCTTTGACTTTATTATAGATCTCCCTCGTTGAGACAACGAGAACCTTGGTGTCGGAATCATCAATGATAAACTTCCATTCGCTCTCCAGTTGGTGTTCGTACATGGGAACGAACCTGCCCCCAAGCCCGTATGTTGCGTATGCAGAGACAGCCCATGCGATACTGTTCGGGGCGGTGATCGCCACCACATCCCCTTTTTTGATTCCCTTGCCCGCCAAACCCCCTCGGCAGGCCTCCACCATCTCCCCGAACTCTTCATAAGTGATCCACTCCCAGCGCCCGGCCTTTTTTTCAGCCAGAGCATTTCTCGGCCCATATTTTGTTACCGAATGACGAAGCATGTCTACAAGATCGTGATACTTTTCTATCATCGTTTCTAATCTCCTGTCTCTCTATTCGATGTTTTCCCCCACCACTCCATGAGTGGTCTGGATGAAGATACCTAATTTTTCATATTATGGCTCTGAAGGCAAGCTACTTATTCTGGATCCAATTGAGATTTCCCCTACCACACAAGAGGTGATCATCAGCCAGGCAATCAACATCCCCCCCGGTACAGCCCACATGTCGTGTACAAGGTGTTTGCTCCCCGCACCAGTTATCCAAATGGTG
>JAABSF010000422.1 GCA_011390535.1 Deltaproteobacteria bacterium
GTGCGATATGGCGGGAAACGTATGGGAGTGGGTCAGAGATTATTATCATGATTCCTATGATGGAGCGCCTGACGACGGGAGCGCTTGGGAAGATCCCGCAACCGAATCCCGGGTTTTCCGCGGCGGAGCCTTCAACGCTACCGTACCTTATGATGTGCGCGCAGCGGTCAGGAGTTTTATCGGGCCATCATACTACTATGATTTTCTGGGGTTCAGGTGCGCAAGAACGCCTTGAACCTGAGAAGAACACAAGAGATTCATCGTACTGACTTGACTTGCCTCCTCTAACTTGCCTCCCCTGAGGGCTTGTCATCCCTAAGGGCTGAACTCATAAATAAGATCGCCCAGGTGAATAGTCGATCTGCCGTTTGTACTGTTTACCGGCAAGTTGATAAGCCACTTACGGGGGGGGGCACGGAATCTACTCGCTGAGAAAAACCTACACAAAAGAACACCTACATCGCCTCTTTTAACGCTCTTTATCCATTATAATCAAATACTTACAAGGACAAACCGCAAAAGATTATCATAGCATGAGATAAGGCAAGAGTATCGGTACAAATTTTGCAACTTGCAGTTAGTTGAGAAATAGTTAGAAACAAGATGTTTATTAAAAATGAAAAGTACCGAAAAAAAATAAGAAGTATTGGGAAATTATTGGAGGTTACGCAATGAAAAGGGGAAATTTAAAGTTCATCAGACACTCCTTATTGGTGCTCTGTGCGGCAGGTTTTCTGGCAAACATTGGAGGATGTAATAGTGCATCCAACGGAGAAGATGAAAACTTTATCGTAGCGCCGGGAAAAGCTGATAACTTTTTCGCTATGAGCGCACAGGAATATGTCGTGGAAGGAACTTCAACAGTTACCCTTGAAAACCATTACATGGGAGAAGAAGAGGACACCAAACTGGCAAGAGTAAAAGAGCTCATCGGATACAAGCATGTAGTAATCGAGTGGTTCCTCAACGCTTATCTCATCGACAAATCCAACGATAACGACAACGCAGATTACGGCGGGTTCAAATCAATGGTAAAAGCCGGCGCCTATGAAGATCTCGAGATCACGGCTCAAGATGACCTGACCTATTCTTTCAAATTTCACATGATCGTCGGCGGAACAAAGGATCTCCTGCAGATCCTTCCCTCGGAAGACATTGGTGAAGGCAAAAAACGCTTCACTCTGCAGATGGGCAAGATAAGCAACTACGAAATGGCGCAACTGGAAATGAACAGTGAGTGGTACAGGCGCTCTCCCTGGAGCAGCTTCGATCCCTCCCAAGTGGATCCCCGAGACTTGGAGCCAATCGTCTTGACAATATGGCCTGAGACTCGTTCCGTTGACGCGTGGTTTGACTATGACGAACTCTATAAAGATAACCTGGTTACGATTTCAGTTCATTTCGGCTGGGATTATCACTCCGAATATCACCTAAAGCATTCCAGATCTTTCTATAATTGGCTTGTAGGCAACATGGGGTTCGACTCACCGGTAAGCTCCTATGAAGAATACACCCGCACCTCCGGGCCGCTGACCCGCACTTTTACAGCCAACGGACGGGAAGTCCGCGCAGAGATTTGGATGTACTGGGGGCAACCCGGCACCGATACAGACCCTGACACAAATGCAGGCGGCGTTGTTCTGGAGAACGACATGCGTGAGGCTTTAAGGACTAAAGAAGTTATTATTTATTCCGGGCACTCGGGATATCTTTACGGTTTTGCGCTGGCCAACTGGAAAAAAACCATGGAGGGGGATTTGGATGACTCCGAGATCCCCGAACTGGATATGCCTTCCGATGTTTACCAGTTGGTGGTGGCGGAAGGATGCGACACCTATGCGATGGGACAAGCATTCTGGGAAAATCCCAACAAACAAGATCGTCATAACCTCGACATAATAACAACAACGAGTTTTTCCAATGCCTCCGCTCCAACCGTGGTGCAAGATATCATTCGAGAACTTGTGCCTTCTTATGGAACCCACAAACCATCCACTATTGGAGATTTGCTTCGAAAGCTGGACTCTAACAGCTTTTGGTTTAACACCATGTACGGAATCCACGGAATCGACGACAACCCAAAGGTTCACCCCTACGCTGATCTCTCAAAGCTCTGTACACCCTGTGAAACAAGCAACGATTGTGCATCTGAAGGAACTCAGTGCACAAGGCTCAACGAAACAGAGAAGGTCTGCACCGCTTTTTGTACAGACGACGCAGGTTGCCCCGAAGGCTACATCTGCCTGGAATCCGCGCGCAACGACGGATACATACACTCTAAACAATGCGTCCCGTCCAGCTTGAGCTGTGAAAACCCCGATCCTGAACCTGCGGAAACCCGGCTTATCATAAATGAAGTGCTGGCGGATCCCCCCATGGGCATGGAAGGCGACGCTAACGGTGACGGAGTCCGCTCATTTAAGGACGATGAGTTCATCGAGATCGTCAACATCGGATCACAAGACGCCGATATATCCGGATATACCATCTCCGATGGCCTGCGGATCCGTTTTGTATTCCCCCAAGGGGCTGTTTTACCGGCCGGCAAAGCGCTCGTAGTTTTCGGCGGCGGCGACCCATCACAGTTCCAGGTAACCGAGACAGCTCAGGTTTTTGTAGCGCCGGAGGGTCTCGCGCTGAACAACAGCGGAGATACGGTTACCCTTGGTGATGAAAACGGCAACACCATTGACATGATGACTTATGGTTCTGAAGGCGGCAACGACCGCTCCCTGACAAGAGCTGTTGACGGTGACGCGGAAGCTAATTTCATACCTCATGGCGGCCAAGTATTCTCCCCCGGCCTCCGGCAAGACGGATCGCCATTTTGAAAGCGCACCCAAACGGAAACAAGTAAGCACAAACCATTAGCGCATATAGAGAGGTTGTAGTTACGGTTTGAACATATAACCGATCCCATGTACGGTTACTAAATAAACCGGGTTTCTGGGAGAAGCTTCAAGTTTCTTTCGCAAGCTGCGCATGAAGTTGTCAACTGTTCGGTCAGTGCCTTCATAGTCATATCCCCACACTTTTTTCAGCAACTGCTCCCTGGTAAAGGGCCGCTCGGGTTGTTCTAAAAGCTCTATTAAAAGGTCAAACTCTTTTGCAGTAAGATAAACCTCTTCGCCCTTTTTTTTCACCAATCTCTCTCCGAAATAAACCTCAACATCGCCGAACCGATAGGTCTTTTCCTCTTTTTCCTTGCGCAACCTGCGAACTCTCCTGAGCCCCGAATCAACCCTCGCCAGCAATTCTTTCAAGCCAAAGGGTTTGGCCACATAATCGTCCGCCCCAAGACGCAACCCCTTAACCTTGTCGTCTTCTTTGTTAAGGGCCGACAAAATAATAATCGGCATGTCCCACCCTTCATCCCTCAAAGACTGGAGGACCTCCAGCCCACTCATCTTTGGAAGCCTCAAATCCAATACTATCAAATCAGGCTTTTCGCTCAGCGTCAAATTCAGTCCCAGCTCGCCGTCTCCGGATACCAAAACTTCATAACCTTCGTATCTAAGGTTCAGCTCGAGGCCTTGAGCCAGAGAC
>JAABSF010000423.1 GCA_011390535.1 Deltaproteobacteria bacterium
TGATCGCCCTCAATATTTGTTCTGCACCACGCTCAAGGGCCGCCTCTTCATGTTTTCCAAAAGCCTGTACATCCCGTCTATCGGCACACAAAACACCTCTCACATAACCTCGTTCAATAACCGGAACCCCGATAAAAGCCCCTACTTTTTCAGGGCCTCGATAATAAGCAAAAGATGTGGCCGGTTGTTTTACAGGGCATAAGTTCAAAGTCTCTTTGGTTTTCAATATTCCTCCTACAAGCCCCACCCTGGAAGAGACACTGCGATCAGTTACCATATCACTCTCTGAAATTGCTTCTTTTATGCCAAGGCGGGTCCCTGATTCGTCCAGCCAAAGTAAAACACAACTCTGCAACGCGAGGCTCTCTTTCAACATCTCCAAGGTGTAAAACAAGGTTTGATGTATGCTCTCCACCGAGCCTCTCCAGAGACGTTGCTCTTGCTCGTCGCGACTGACTGTATCGTCTGAGCCGGATACAGATACTCCGAACAACCTGAAATCAACAGCTTCTCTGCGCATCTTGGAGATCTCTTCTGAGACCTTAGCGCGAAAATTCCGGCGGAGACGAGCCACTTCAGTCCTAAGAAACACCGCGCCCACGGCGGCAAAAAACACGGAAAAAGCAGCGTGGCTCGCCAAAAGCCCTTTTGCCGCTGGAAACATCCCTTCACTCCAGAGCAACCCCGCCTCTAAGCCAAGAGAAGCCACAACCAACACCCCACCGATAAACAAGCCGTTTACAGCAACTAGAAAACAAGCCAACGCATATAAAAGAGGATAAAAAGGTGAGTTGACACCTCCGGCCAGCTGCAATACAGCGTGTGTAGCCACAACCAGAAGCAGGCCAACCTCCAGATCTCTGGCAACCTTCACGCCCCCGCCCGCCATCAACCTCTTGTATCCGGAAGAGCGACGAAAAGTACCCCCTTCTTCTCCGCCTTTCACCCTCGACACAACTCTGGCGGCCAACAAAACACAAAGCGCAGCAGCCAACAGGAACCTTACAGGATCTGAACCCGGTGTGTTCAGATCAACAAAAAAACCTCTTGATACTAATGCAGCAAATGCCCCTGCAGCAGCAAATCCCCACCATGTGGAAACCGCATTCCGAAGATGAAAAGCCATCTTTCCAAGTTGTTGTCTCATCCATCACTCCGAAAAAACCGAAAAAAACCGAAAAAAAAAAAAGAAAAGCGTAAATTGCGATAGTTACAACGATTCCGTTAAGGCCAGTCGCGTTCCTCGACAATGAATACAATCTCGCCTTCTCGAATCATCCCAAGCTCATCCCGGGCCACCCGCTCCAAAGAAAAATCATCATTGCGAAGATCCGAGATCTCCCTTTCTAATCGAAATATATCTTTCTCAATCGCGTTATTGCTCTTCTTCAGCGCCGCAAGCTCTCTTTTGAGCTTTTTATAATGAGTAAAGCCCTTCTCGCTGAACACCTCGAATGGAAGAGCGGCGACCGCTACGGCGATCACGGCGGCAATGACGATCCGCACCCCCCAACCCGCTGTTTGCCTTATGGCGGAGAGCTGCTTTTTATCAGTGTCTTTCTGCGCAGATGATTCTTTGTAGAGATAATCATCCGCACTTTGTCCCCTCTGTGGGACTTCGCCCTCTCCATTCGTAGTATTTTTCTTTGTATTCAAGTCGTTACGTCCTCGGAGAGAATTATTTTTATTCACGCTCATAAATCTCAAAACTCCAAAATCAAAACCAGAAAATACATATCGAACAAAAGGAACACTCAAACAAAGGTCACTTTGATCACTCTTGATGCACCTAATATATTTTAGATTATAGGGAAGCTCCCCCGCCTGTCCAAATTCCTTACTTTCTCAACCATCCGGCATGGTGCAACTTGCCACGTGCAATGCTTACAAAAATGCATCCAAGCATTTACGTAGGATTTTTAAGGATGCTTAGTAATAGGATGCTTAGGAAACTAATTGAATGCTTTTGCAGGCACGTGCTCACGTGCTCACGTGCTGAAGAGGTTTTTAAAGAAGATTTTTTTTATAACCGGCAACTGAAGTAGCCACAATACCGGCAACTCTATCAGTCAAATGCTTTTGGAATCATCAGAACTAAACAAGAAACGATAGAAATAAAGGTATCTCCGGGCATTTTATTATAAGGCACGCATTTTGCTTCCCAATAATACAGAAAAAGAAAAAACAAATCGAAGAAACGTAAATTGCTTCCACAATAACCCTACGGTGGAAAAGCAGCACACAGGAGGCCATTGATGCTCCGGCAATCCAAAACGGAATATACGAGAAACAAGAATAAGAGACACAAAAACATGAAGATGCGAGGCGTACTGCTCACGGTGGTTTTTGTTTTTTCCGCTGTGGCGGGATGCTCTCACAACACAGACGAACAATTGCCGGATATAAAGGTTCCGCAGGGGAAAGCCGACGATTTGGCCCCAATCCGACCTGAAGACTGCCCCGGCGGGGCGCCAAAGCTGGCAGCAGGCCGTCCTGCGGCGTGGACGATAATGGTCTATCAAGCAGGAGACAATAACCTGGAAGATTATCTCGACGCGGATCTTGCACAAATGGAGATGGGCTACCGCGAAACCGACCAGGTGAACGTGTTGGTTCAACAAGACAAAGAACTCGAAGACGGTGTCTGGCGCTACGAGGTCAGGCACAATAACGATCCTGAAGTCAGGGGCTCCAAGTTGGTCGGTTATTCCAGCGTTGAACCTGACACCGGTAACTGGCAGACCTTGGCATCTTTCGGTGAGTGGGCTACTGTCTGCTACCCAGCAGAAAGCTACATGTTGATTGTTTCCGGTCACGGCACCGGCTGGTCGGAGACACAGTCAGGTGAAGACGGAGAGCCGATAGTGTGGGAAGACCTGCCCGAAGATGGAGAAGATGACTCACCCACACCTCAAGACCAAGACAGCGCCGATAATAACTCAGATGATAGCGCAGAGGAGGACGATCCCACCAACACCGATCGCATGTCGATTGAAGCCGAAGGTGAACCCTACCGCGCAATAGCTTATGACGACACATCGGGCTCCTCTCTCAACTTAAAAGAATTGGCCACGGCTCTTGAGTACATCTCAGATGCCGCACGACGAGATTACGACCCTCATTACATCAACCGCTTGGTGATTTACGGCAGCGACGCATGTTTGATGCAAACCGTGGAGGTCGTTTCAGAGCTGGGGAACGCCGTGACATATGTTGTGGGTTCGGAAAAAACCGAACCAGCCCAGGGCTGGCCTTATTCAACAATTCTCCGTGACCTTACCGCCCGCCCGTTCGCCTATGCCAGGGCCCCGCAGGATTTAACCAAATTGATCGTTGAAAAATACGGCATCGCCTACGGACCCAACGGGGGCCAAGGGCACAAAAAAGACCAGACCCTCTCCTCGGTTAACCTGGACCATTCACGAAGGTTGGTAAACGACATGACTAAAATAGCCTCTCTCCTGACAGAGCTGAGAGAAGAGAGCGAGAACGGATATGACCTAGATCAGTATATATGGGCGGCCCGTGAGGAGACCCC
>JAABSF010000424.1 GCA_011390535.1 Deltaproteobacteria bacterium
ATAGTTCGTTGCCCTGACCCATGAGTTCAGGCGAGGGTCACTTTTCAGCATCAGGGTCTGCAACAGTCGTGCGGCCCGGCTTTACCTCAACTCGCATTTTGTGTCTTTTGCCTGTCTCGTTGCTTATTAGTGTGACAGAGTGGGTGCCCGGTATCAACCCAAGTCTCTGTGTTGTTCGGCCGTTCCTTTGGAGGCGGAAACCTGTCGCCGCTGATACAGTACCGAAGATGATTTTCTTCTCAGTTGCTTTTTGTGAAGAGATGTTAATGGTGAAATTGTGGCTGATGGACGGCCACCTGCTCCTCAATTCGACGTTGTGACTCCCCGTAGGGAGAGCAAGATCTTTTACTGGTGTCTTAAGCGGTTCTTGATCACCTATAATGACTTGTGTCGGAGGTGATGTTTCGATGGAGAGCAGGCCTCCTTTTTGCAAAGTCGCTTTGATTGTCTGCTTTTCCTGTGGTTCGAGCCGTATTTGTTGCTTGAAAGGTACATATCCTTCCAGCCTCAGCTCTATCATTACGTCTCGGTCGGCCTGAATTGCCACGTTTTCAAACGGGGTATGGCCTCTCTGCATTACTCCATCAAGGAAGACACGTGCTTTCGAAGGTTGAGAAATAATCTTTAAAGAACCCCAGTCGGCGGTCGGTTTCAACTTCACCAAATCTAGTTCTTGTTTTTCATCAGGTCCGCCGGTGATAAATTCTTTTGTAAATTTTTCATAATCATCCAGTGTAATCACCAGCTTATACTTTTTGTTGGGGAGTAGCTCTATAACTGCCGGGGTTGTTTTTCCGGTGTTTTTTCCGTTTATATGTATCTCCGCTCCTTCAGGTTTCGATCTCACTGGAATCTCTATTGCAAGCGGCTCCAGCTTTAGATCATGAGTTGTTTGTTTTTTATGGGATACACGAACAACCGCCTGAAAATCTTTATACCCGTTTTTAGTGGCACGCAGCACGTGTGGTCTGTCAACTTCCAGGCTGTCTATGATTAGTCCGGCGGCAGCGTCGGTGGTTCCCCTGAGTGTTCCGTCTACCCTGATTTTGGCTCCTGGTGGACTAGTCTTGATCACGAGGGTTCCCTTCTTTGTCGGCCTCAGATCTTTCCAGAGGAGAATGCCTGATGCTGCAAGCAAGAGCACGATAGCAACGCCTAGAGCCGCTTTTAGACTTACCGGCATGGGAGCTTGTGATCGACCCGAAACGGCTCGTTCTGAAACCCCACCTTTTGTAGTCGCTGGATGAACCTGTCCCGAAATATCTATTTTTTCTTCAAAAACACCGAAGCTTTTCAATAAGATACCGGGTGTTTTCAAGTCAAACAGGCAGATGACCTCCGCCGCCTTTCCCGGGTGAATATTCAAAACATACTCAGAGACAGAGTTTGTGACTATATATAGGCCAAGACCTGCCCCTCCTTCTTTACGATCAATTTTTTCGTCTGAATGAAGACATTTATCCAGATAATCCAAGACGACTTCTTTTTTGAGTGTCCCGTAATTGTCCCGTACCGAAACCGCGAAATTATTCCCGTCACAAGCGTATTGGATGATCGCCTTTTGTTCTAATTTCATCTCGATTCTGTTTTTGGAGGAAACGTCATAGAGCAAACCCTGGCCTTCTGCGTCTACAGGTGCATCATAGAGCGCGTTCATGAGGAGCTCATCCACGACCTTTTCAATGTGCTCGAGGTACTTGTTCCTTATCCCTAAAGAAGATGCAAAA
This sequence comes from Deltaproteobacteria bacterium, assembly GCA_011390535.1. GTDB lineage: Bacteria > Myxococcota_A > Polyangia > HGW-17 > SLPX01 > SLPX01. Next base: position 1,728 of record JAABSF010000424.1, read on the forward strand.
TCACTGATGGTTGCTATTGCTACTGATTTCTCATCATAATTGCCCACCAACATCGAGTAGACTCGGATACCCCATGGTAGATATTTCTCCAAACCGAAGATGTCGCCGTAGAGATGGCGTACTGCTATACCTGCCAATTTGGCGGCGTCCACAACGGATTCCACCAAGACATTGTTGCATTGAGGGTATGCCAGTAGACGGATATGGGTTTCGAGATCCGCTTTTGGGATTATAGCTACAGCTTTGCCGTTGGACCCTAGCTTGCCCAAAATTGTTTTGAAAATTGTTAGTGTGTCTTCACCGATTTCATCAAAATGAACCACAATAAGATTGAGCTCCCCTCTGGATGAGAGGAGTTCCTCTTTTGAGCTAAACAATTCAACTGTCGCCCCGCTTGCCATGAGGCCGGGAAGGGCTTCCTGCTGAAGTGTTTTTGAATGGGAGACAATGGCGATTCGCCTGTTTAGCATATAGCTTCCTGAAAGTAATAGGTTTTTAACCTGCTTAGTTTATTTGTGGCGATCCTATTTGTCAAAGCTCTTAAGAAAGCCGTCTAGTTTTTCCCAAGTTGAGCTTGTGGAGTGGTTGTGGAGTCCTGATCAGGCTTAGGACTCGTTTCTCTCGTGGATCTTCTGAAGGTAATTGTAGAAACAAGTATACTATTGCTCAAAAATTCGAAGGTAGCATGTTATAAGTCGAGTGTCGAAAGGTTGAGAGCCGAAAGGTCGAGTGTCGAAAGGGAGATAAGAATTTGAAAGGTGAGTTCAAACCGATTATCTATCAGGGCCTGCCATGGTTGATTTTTGGGTCTGTACTAATGCCCGCCCTGGCCACCGCTGCAGTCGGGATTTTAATGCTGGCATTCTGGGAGGGTGGTGTGGATATTGCCTTGGGGGTTTTGACTATTTGCTTTGCTGTCTTCGTGGTTGCCGGTGCCATTATCACTTTGCATCTCCTCTTCCAGCAAAACAAGCTTACGATGCTTCAGGCGAGCTTCATGTCTAATGTCTCACACGAGCTGAGGACTCCCCTGTCATCCATCCGGATGTACACTGAGACACTTAAGCTGGGGCGGGTGAATTCAGAAGAAGAGCGGCAGAAGTGTCTGGATGCCTTGGAAAAGGAGACTCAACATCTCTCGTTTTTAGTAGAGAGATTGCTGGATTTCAGGAGGCAATCACTGTCAAATGGCGGAAAAGACCGTGAAAATGTATCTCCTGAAGAGTTGATGCGGGCGGTGGTCGAATCTTGTTCGCATATAGCGAATAACCGACTGCAGTTTTTGGCCGAGCCTGAGTTGCCCACAATCAGAGTCAATCAGGATGAGGCGTTTGACGCTTTAGTAAATTTAGTTAAAAACGCGCTTTCTCACGGGGGGGATGGGGTAGTGGTTGTAACAGTAAGATCAGATGCCGAAGGGGTGGCTTTTCATGTCCGAGATACGGGCCCCGGCATTGATCCGAAAGAACACAAGAATATTTTTAAGAGGTTTTATAGAGCGAACGAGAAAGAGCCTACCTTAAAAGAGAGAGATGTGTCGGGTTTCGGCCTGGGTTTGGCGATAGTGAAGAGCTTTGTTGACAGTCACAGTGGAACTGTCTCGGTTAAGAGCGCGTTGGGAAGGGGCTCGACATTTACAATATGGTTGCCTGCATGTGACTCCAAGCCCATTGCTCCAGTGCGGGCAAGGATCGGGAAGCTCTCTGGTGGTTCTTCATCCGGCGATACAACACCAGACTGTAATTCCAATGGACCGGTTTTTGATGGAAAAAAATGAGAAAATTCTGATTGTCGAAGATGATA
>JAABSF010000425.1 GCA_011390535.1 Deltaproteobacteria bacterium
CCAACAGCGTGAGCGATAATGTGAGCCAACGTTGTTTTCCCAAGCCCCGGAGGACCGCAAAACAAGACATGATCCAAAACATCTTTCCTCTTCCTTGCGGACTCCACGAAAACCTTGAGGTTGTCGGTGACTTTCTTCTGCCCTACATAGTCATCAAAAGTCTTGGGTCTTAAGAGGTTCTCGACTTGGTTTTCGCCCCGATGCGACTCCATGGAAATCGGAGACTCCCCCGGTCTCCCGACACCGGCGCTCTCAGCTTCAGAAACCTCCATGTCTTCTTCGTGCCGTCTTCGAGCCATCTCTTATGCTCCGGTCCTTCGATCAGGAACACGATGAAGGAGCTTCAGCGCAGCTTTCAGAGCGTCTTCCAGCTTCAACTCATCACTCAAATCTTTCTTGCGCAGCTCCATGATCACCTTGTCCACCTGAGAAACCTTATAACCCATATTACACAGCGCCGAATGGACATCGCGATATATTTTGTCTTTCGATGTCGTTAAAGCACCTACTTCTATCGGCGCGGAATCGTCTTCCGGGAGGGCACCGTCCCCTTTTGATAATGCTTCCGGACGGGCAAAGGAGATTTTCGCGAGCTTTTCCTGTAATTCCACAACAAGCCTTTGCGCAGTCTTTTTTCCTATCCCCGGGATCATGGTGAGCCTTTTTACGTCTTCACATCTAACAGCTTCCATGAGATCAGGGACTTCAACCGCAGATAAAATCCCAAGGGCCACCCGAGGCCCGATCCCCGGGATTCCTATCAAAAGGCGAAAAACTCTCCTCTCCAATGCATCGTAAAAACCAAAAAGGTCAATCCCTCGATCATGCAGGTTTGTGTGCACATACAGAAAACATGGCTCTCCTTGACGAGGAAGCTTACCAAGGGTGACCGCCGAAACGAGCACTCCGAAACCGACCCCACCCACATCCACTACAAGACCCTCCAGATTCTTTTCGGTGAGCTTTCCTTTAAGATGAGCGATCATTTAAACTCCAGTTTAGAATTCGCTGAACCTTTCACAAATCTTTTGGCATGACGAGCATGACAAAGGGCCACCGCTAAAGCATCAGATGCATCCAGGGCGGGTGTTTGTTTCAACCCCATCAACGTCTTCACCATCTGCTGGATCTGCGCTTTGCTCGCGCGTCCGCGGCCTGTGACTGTTTTTTTCACTGTAGCCGGTGAATAAGAGTACACCTGCAGCGCGGCCTCCGCAACAACGAACAAGAGCGCGCCTCTAATCTGACCAAGCTTCAGAGCCGATCGAACGTTACGCTGAACAAATAAATCTTCCATGGCCACGCTTTGTGGGCGGAACTCTTCAATCACCTCTCTCACGCCGCACGCAATTTCATAAACCCTGTTCTCAAGAGAGAGCTTCTCTGAAGCCTTTAAAACTCCGCACTCAATGTACCGAGGTTTTATCGGATTTGCAGCTTCAATAACACCATACCCTGTCACACGAGAACCCGGGTCAAGACCCAACAACATGATAGAATCACTGAATTTGCTTTTCGGCATAGGACTCATTAGGCGCCAAATAAGGAGCGAAGAATCGAAGGTGTTAAACACCAACTATCAATGAACCCGGAAGAACTCCCAGATTCAAACACTATTCCAAGCCGCCTTGCGGCGGTAAATACTATGAAGAAAACTTCTCGATAATCTCATCGTCAATGTCAAAATCTGAATAAACATTCTGCACATCATCATGATCGTCGAGTTTGTTGTATATCTTCAACATCATCTCGGCCTCTTTACCCTCCAGCTTCACCGTCGTAAGCGGAGACATCCCTATCTGTGCATCAACTAAGCCCTTCAAGCCCATCTCCTCCAAATTCTCTTTCACTTCCACAAATGACGTCGGATCACAAACAACGAGCCACTCATCTCCTTCATCTCTTACGTCATCTGCTCCCGCCTCCAAAGCAGCCTCCATGATCTTCTCCTCAGATACATCACTCTTTCCATAAGTGATCATACCCAACCGTTCAAATTTGAACGCAACAGTCCCCGTCTTCCCAAGTGAGCCGTTATGTTTTGAAAGTATATGTTTCAATTCAGCTACTGTACGATTCTTGTTATCCGTTACGGTTTCTATGAACAAAGCAGCCCCACCAGGCCCATACCCCTCATAGCTCACCTCTTCATAGTTGACGCCTTCAAGCTCTCCCGTGCCCTTTTTGATCGCCCGCTCCATGTTATCGGAGGGCATATTGCAGGCACGCGCACGATCCAGAGCCGCCCTAAGCCTTGGATTGGCTGAATCATCGCCGCCACCCATTCTCGCTGCTACGGTGATCTCCTTGATAATTTTGGTAAATATCCTCCCTTTTTTTGCATCTGCAGCACCCTTTTTATGCTTTATTGTCGACCATTTGCTGTGACCACTCATTAAAACACCTTTCCAACAAAAGTTTCATCATGTACCATTTACAGATATACAAAAAACAACAGCCTCAAGGGCTCTATGAGCCTGTTACCATGAATCTACTTTTTTCGGCAAGATGTTTGATATTTGATAATTCTCACATACAGATCTTT
>JAABSF010000426.1 GCA_011390535.1 Deltaproteobacteria bacterium
CTTTCCGACAGTGAGGTGCACCTCTTCCTGCAGATTGTTTCCGGTGAGATAATCGGCGATAACCATGGTGGCCCCATCGAAGGCGTCCCAGTCGGAGATGTAGATGGAAACATAGTCTTCATTCGAGCAGGCGTTTTCCCTGTCCGTCCCTACATATCGACCCCACGGATAAACCCCGGTCACTGAGTCGATAAGGTCTCTCAGATCCTCGCCCATCTCCTGGAGAGCCGTCCCGCGCTCATCAGATATCGGTGGTGTAGAGTCATACCAACCTTCGCCCAAACCCACAAATACCAAAGTGTTTTGCTCGTTTTTTTCCACGCCCATCTCTCTGAAAGGCGCACTGCACAGCAATGTCGTGTCATACTCAGGGTACTCCCCTACATAGGCCGAGACATCTCTCGACTCTCCGGAGATCTCGCATTTGGGAGAGTCGGTAGAGCATGCCGAGCAGCCGAGCATCACCACCACCGAAAACAAGACCAACTGGAAAACCCGACATTCAGTCATGGAAAGCAAAGACCATTTACTCATCATTTTCTCCTTTGTTATTCTATCGCTCTTCGTCGTATTGGTTATTCTATCGTTCTTTGTTGTATTGGTTATTCTATCTCAATATGCATGATACATGCCGGAAGTGAACTCTCGCGCTGCCACCGGCAGCAAAGACCTGGACAAGGCTTTTAGAAATAGCGAACGCGCCTGTCGAAATCGGAAATGAGACGAAACCATGACCAAAATGTCACAAATATAGAAACTCGCCGGGGCCTAGCGAGCAAAACGAGGGTGGGTCCAATTGTATTCTAAGGTCTTTTGTGTGGTTGACCCACATGCGGGTATGGTGGTAGTTTCTGGTGACTAAGCACAACCAGGAGTATGACATGATTCCATATGAACAGCTTTGTAGAGCCCTTGACAGACATAAAAGAAAAATGCGCGGCG
>JAABSF010000427.1 GCA_011390535.1 Deltaproteobacteria bacterium
GAGGCTTGCTCATACAAGCCATTATCAAATCTTCTATCTCTTGAGGAATATCCGTCCACATACTTGGGGGATCAGGATCTTTTGTGAGATGCATGTAGAGCACATCCACTGGTTGTTCCGCAAAAAAGGGAACCCGCCCGGTGATCATCTCGTAAAACATCACCCCCAGAGCGTAGACATCCGTTCGGGCATCCACATTTCGTCCCCTGCATTGCTCGGGAGCCATATAATAGGGAGTCCCTACCGTAGCTCCCATACGAGTTTGAGGACCTTCTTTAAACTTGTCTTCAATAAGCTTGGCGAGACCAAAGTCCAACAGTTTCATAACCGGCGGCCAAGATGTTCCTTTTGTTGAGATAAGAAAAACATTCTCCGGCTTTAAATCTCTGTGGATCACCCCTTTTGAATGAGCGGCCTCCAAGGCGCCTGCGATGAGCCGAACCAGAGAGCAGGCTTCAAGCGGTTCCAGGGGCCCGTTTTCATTTAGAAAAGAAAGCAGATGACACCCTTCGAGGAACTCCATGACAATGTATTGCCTGCCATCGGAAAATTTTCCAAAACCGAACACATCCACTATCTCGCGGTGTCCTATGGCGTTAACGGCCCGGGCTTCTTGAATAAACCGCGCAACAGAAACCTCTTGGCGGGCTACATGAGGGTGAAGTAGCTTTATTGCAACTCTTTTACCGATAACGGGGTGAACTCCTTCGTAGACTGCACCCATCCCCCCTTCATCCAGCTTCCTAATGACTCGATAATCGCCGATAAGAGTACCCTGTTCGATGGTCGCACATATTGGCACCCCGGCCTTCTCTCCATCCATGGGCCTCTTTCCGGCTGAGCTCTTGGCCCTCGGTAAATTTATTTCTTCTCGGGTTTTTTCGGAATCCCGATCACTTCCATTTGCCATTACGCCTTTTGCCTCGTCTTTTGCCACGTCGACTCTTTTTCTTTCACCGTCATTATACCCTCTTATGGCTCCTCACAGCTACTTCCTTATGGCTCCTCACAGCTACTTCCAAATACGGCTACTTCCAGCTACGACTGCTTTTAAATATTCCCGGCACCTCCCATCCTCTAAATAGCGCTGCTTTTCTTGCGCTGGAGCGCTTTGTACCCAGTCCCATCGCTAGCCCGGCTCTTTGGTTAGCAAAAAAGAATACCTGTCTCTATAATTAAATGGGTTTTCCTGTGTTGACAAGTCCCTGGACCGCGCAATAGACTCTGGGAGATTTTTAAACGAAATACATGAGAATTCAAATGTTTAGAGCTGACTCACAAGTAACTTCGGGATTCGTGCCCCGATCCATCACGTCCTGCTACGTTTCTCGTCGGTTAAATACGTCGAGGAAAAATACCAATTTATTAAAGGCCGTTTCAAGGCCGGGTTTTACGGTTCAGTTTTTATCAGCGGTCTTTGCGGTTTTTATTCTCTGTCAGCTTGGATGTAGCTCCAGTCCGAAAACCACAAAGAAACTCGCCTACTCCGCCACCGCTAAACAGAATTTTCAAAAGGGAGTCAAGGCGCTGAATAAAAAGCAAATGGAAGAAGCGAAAAAGTTTTTTAATCACGTGCGATCCCGTTATCCTCTGTCAAAATATGCTGTGCTTTCAAAGCTCCGCTTGGCCGATCTATTGTTTAAGAGCGGCAAGTTTATTTCAGCAATATCAGCCTATGAATCGTTTTTGAAAGATCATCCGACCCACAGAGAAGTAACGAACGGTTATGTCCCATACCGTATAGGTTATGCTCACTTTCGTATGGTACCGGACGATTTTTTTCTTTTCCCGCCGTCATATGAAAAAGATCTAACTCCGGCACTGGCTACAGTAAAAGTCTTTCGAGGTTTCTTGGAGAGATTTCCAGATTCCAAATACTCCGACAAAGCCCGCCGATACTTTACAAAAGCACTCAAAATTTTGGCTAAACATGAGCTATATGTGGCTCGTTTTTATCTCTCAAGAGGGAAGCCGAAAGGGGCCATACTGAGATTACAATATATAATAGCAAAGTACCCTGAAGCCGGGTTCGAACCTTCGGTTATGCTTCTGCTGGGAAAAACTTATCTAAAGTTGAAACAAATAGAACGGGCTAAGTCGGTATTTTCCGATCTTATGAAAAAACATCCTGATAACCAGAGCGCATCTCAGGCCAAACTTTATATTAAACACATAAAGAAACGTTTTGGTAAGTAGGGTAAGTAGTAATTAGAGAAGAACCCGTTTTTTTGATGTGGAGGGAGCGATCATCCCATGGAAGAAAAAATCAAAAGATTGGTAGCCCTGGGAAAAGAACATTTTCAGCATGGCGAATATGTTGAAGCAGAGAAAATCTTCAAGACCATACTGAAAGAGTACCCCGGCTTTGCAGACATTTTGAATCTTCTGGGTGTCATATATCACAACGCCGGGCGGGTCAACGATGCGAAGCGTTGCTTTGAAGAGTCACTGAAGGTTAATCCCGACTACACGGATGCCGCGCTTAACTTGGCTGTTACATACAACGATCTGGGTAAATATGAAGAGGCTCGAAAAGTATATTCTAAAGCTGTCTCTCGCTCTCGGTCGACGCCGAAAAAGATGGACCCATATGCCAAAGGCAAGCTCGCAAACATGCACGCTGATCTCGGTTCAGCTTACCATGGAATGGGTCTTCATAAAGAAGCTATAGAAGAGTTTAAAAAAGCTCTATTACTATGCCCTAGTTTCATTGATATAAGGACAAAGATAGGAAACACATATCAAGACATGGGGGACCTTGAGCAAGCTGAAAAACAATTTAGACAAGTCCTAGAAGAGAAAGAGCACTACCTGCCGGCCAGAATTCACCTGGGCTTCAACCTTTACTGCCAAAAGAAAACCAACAAGGCAAAGGAGCAGTGGGAAAAAGCCCTTGAGCTGGATCCGGACAATAAACGATGCCGCCTATATTTGGAGATGCTGAAAAAAGAGGCCCCTTAACAACAACTCCTTCTCTTCTCTTTAAACACGATTAATGGGGAACTGAGTTCGCTTCAGGCATGGGGACCTGCTTTGCCGGTATGACTGAAGGTGGAGACAGAACTCAGAAGAGAAGAATAGAAGAAGCAAGAAGGAAGAAGCAAGAAGCAAGAAGCAAGAAGCAAGAAGGAAATATGGGGACCAAGAAAGAAAAAGAAAGAAGAAAGAAGAAAGAAGGAAATGTGGGGACCAAGAAAGAAAAAGAAAGAAAAAGAAAGAAGAAAGAAGGAAGAAGGAAATGTGGGGACCAAGAAAGAAAGAAATTTTAGGAGGGTCGTTCGTCGTCATTTAGACTCAATCGCATGACGCGCTACGGAGTCATGTGCACCCATAGTTCGGTCCACCACAGATGTGTATTGTCCCATGAACCAGCGGTCACTTTGGCGTTTACGTAACACTTTGTTGCACCGCAATACATGTAAGGCGATGGTGTCCAAACATCATTGGTGTAAATAGCTTCGTCGCTGCCGATCCTCTCATCGGCAAGAAGATCAAAGCTGAAGGTGTCCCAATTGTAGAGATA
>JAABSF010000428.1 GCA_011390535.1 Deltaproteobacteria bacterium
GTTTTCCGAAAAAAAGCTGTGCTAAAAAACCATGGCAAATTGGGGACGGAGCGTAAAAGCAAAGAGCGAAAAAAAGCACAAGGGAGTGCAAAAGGCCCATAAAAAAGAGGTTTCCTTTATTTTGATTGCTCTTCATTGAACCTCAACTGTGCCTGGCTACCAGAAAAAAAGTTTTTGAATCTCCAAAAACAGGTGTATTTTTAAAACAGCCTGACAACATGTTGATTATATTAACATATTAGCCCGGTATGTTTTGTGCATGTGTGTTTTATGACCCGGTTTTTTTTTACAAAATAGATGTGTTTGTACAAAAAGAAGGTGTTCGTGACGTTTGTACCAGGACATTTGAACTGCTGGAACCAGAGCAGAGCAGAGAACCACAGCAGCAGCAGAGCACGAAAATGCAACAAAGTTCAAAGTCCGTTGATGTATTTGAAAGAAATAGTCGAAAGCAGAATGTGAGCTTGAAGGAGTTTTGTCGATGAGAGTCCCTCGATCTCTAGTTTTATTAGTCAATACCGCTTATCACCTCATTTGGCGTATGCACAACAAAGAGTTCAGGCTGTGGCAAAATCAGAATAAACGTGTGTATTTAAAGGCCGTTTTTGAAGATATGAAAAATCGAGTCAATAACGATGAGTTTGTTATCTATGCCTATTGCATTATGTCAAATCACATTCATCGCATGGGAAAACTATTGTCCAAATCGGATTCACTATCCGATCATCTGCGTCGTGCCCACAGCAGCTTCGGCGCAAAACTTAACAAATGTGAGAACAGATCGGGTGCTGTTGGAGAAGGTCGCCCCATGACAAAACCCATTGAAGACCTAGTCGGAGAAATGAATGTTATGTTTTATATATTCACCAACCCTGTCAGAGCGGGAATATGTAAAGACCCGAAAGATGTTAAACTCCGCAAGTGGTCAAGTTGTCGGTTTATGGCTTATGGAGAGACAACAGAGTTTACGGAAATGCTGACGTTGCCGGAGTGGTACTTGAGTTTAGGCTCCACCCCCAAAGTCCGACAGGCAAAATTTCGATCATTATTAGATGCCTATCTCATAGAAAACGGGCTTCGAAGAGATCCCAGAATGACCCAGGGGCTTTGTATAGGGTCCCAAGAGTGGGCCGACCAAGTATTGCAGGCAGCTAAGAACTATTGGCGTGCTAAACAAAAGAAGAAGAGGAATTTGATCTCAAAGGGATTCCCTTAAAGGAAAAGAAGGCTTTTGAATAAGAGGAGAAAACCAAGAATTGAGCCATAAAAAAGTGCCGAAGAATTGGATAGGCCCGAAACGAGGTCATTTAGATGGAGGGTTTTGCGTTGTGGTGTCCGATGAGTTTCAGGGAGCAAGAGGGCGAATAGCCCTTATATATTTTTCTCAATCATTTGGTAAACCATGTCATGTTGAGTCAATTGGTACATACCCTAAGGTTTGGACAAATATAAATATGAGGCGCTAACCATCTACCAGTATTAGTCGGTATTAGTCGCTCTGTCATTTTTGTGTGTTTTACGATGGTGGGGTGTCGGGCCATGATTTGACCCGGCAACAAGTCGCCTTAAAGAAACAAATTGAAGGCTGAAACAACTTGCCTCACAAACAAAATTCACATATATGAATCGCTTTCGGGGTTGACACCTTTTAGGTGTATTTAACCGGAAGCCTCCTCTGGGAGAGTTTCTAACAGGAGAACAAGAAGATGAGCCCATCTGCTCATGAGGGAGCATTGCCGACACTCACACATCGTGTTGAGACCGGGTTTAATAATCATGCGAGCGAAGGAGGGTGGATGCGGCCCGAAGAGTTCGTTGGGCTTTTGTTCTTTCTTCTCCTATTGGTTATGAGTTTGACTCATCGGGTTCCTGTCTTTGAGCCTATGCGGCGTTCCAGGCTGACCTATTTCACGGCGGTGCTTTTCGTTTTGATGCTTCTCGGGTCTACTGGTTGGCATTTTGTTAATAAAAGATTTCTTCGAGCAGAGGAAGGGACTGTTCAAAACGCGACTTTTTTTAATCGTCTACTTGGGGTTGTTAGAGATTGGTTGCCGGCGGTTATTTGCCTTGGAATATATGAAAGTCTGAAACACCTTCATCTGAATGAGATCATATTCTGGCTTGGGATCACCCCCAAAGACCTTTGGATGATAAGGGCCGACGAATTTCTGGTGGGCTTTCATGCTAGTGTGGCTTTGGAGCACATCATCTCAGACACCATGACTTGGTATATGAGGATGGTCTATTATTACGGTTATTATCTTTATCCGGCCATCGTGGGTGTGTTCCTTTATTTGTGGCGACCGCGAAGGGCTTTTAGGGAGCTTGTTGTTGCTTTTCTTGCCTGTGCTTTTATTGGTTATGCCATATATATACTTGTTCCGGTAGCAGGGCCTCGACTTTCCCATATTCAGCACCAATATACCATTCCGTTGTCAGCATCAGGGACCCTTGAGACCATGCAAATGGATACCTTGCGCTATCAATACGATTGTTTTCCAAGTCTACATACGGCCATTCCGCTTACTGTTTTAGTTGTGGCATACCGTCACTCTTGGAAGCTGGCGATTGTTTTGATTCCTTTTGTTTTGAGCACTGTTTTTTCTACACTCTACCTCCGCATGCACTATCTTATCGATGTGGTGGCCGGGATTGCCTTGGTTCCATTTTGCGTTTTCTTGGGGATTAAGGTGGATGGCTGGTGGTGTAAAATCCACCGGAAAGCGATTAGAGGAATGTCGACAAAATTGGGATGGGTTTTTCACTCGCTTCTAGGTCTTGTAGCGACCGTTTGGCTTGTTTCTCTTATTCGGTGAGGATTTTTGGGGTTTTGTGGAGAGAATGAATTGAGATTCGTTGGTCAGGCCTTAGATCTCCTGGTTAATGACTTTTATCGCCTTTAAATCAGAACTAGTTACCATAACAACGAGCACTGCCTTTTTTACAGCTGTTGATGAATAGGACATGTAAACATCAACACCGGCGCCGGCCACGGTGCGAAGCACCTCTGCGTAAGCCCCCACTTTATGAGGCATGGCTATTAGCACCACACTGTTGGTTTTAACCTTATATCCTTGTTTCTGAAGTGCGCGCCGGGCTTTATCAAAGTTGTCAACCACCAACCAAAATTTTACGTCTTCATTTGGTGGCGCCATCATGCAAGTAGCATGTACGTTTACATCAGCATCTCTAAGCGTCTCAAATAGCGAAGCCGCTCTGTCGGTGATGTTTTCACATGTGATTTCAAGATGCTTTCCCTTGTGTGCTTTTGCCATGCAAGTTCTCCATAGCTTTATTCTTTATCTTTGCTGCTTTCTCCTTTTATTTCATCTAAAGCTTCTGTTCAACACGATTCGTTCAAGAATCGTTATCGGATTGTGGGGACGGAGCTGGATGTGGGGATGGAACTGGCTGTGTGGGTACGGAGCCGGATGTGGGGATGGAACTGGCTGTGTGGGGACGGAACTGGCTGTGTGGGGACGGAGCTGGATGTGGGGATGGAACTGGCT
>JAABSF010000429.1 GCA_011390535.1 Deltaproteobacteria bacterium
TGTCAGGCGGGAGGCCGCAGCATTATGAGTTTGAACAACGACATTATGAGTTTGAACAACGACATTATGAGTTTGAACAACGACATTATGAGTGTTTTGGACATGGAAATCTAGAGATATGCCCTGATGACCTTTTGAAGAAGAACCGGTCAAATCTCTCGATATTTCCTTGCGATAATTGTTAAAAAATCCGAGCCTTGTTTCTTTTTTTGTAATGTTCTATTTAAAGATGGATGTTCTTGTAAACCTTGGAGGTATAGATTGTTTACTTGGGATGTAGACCCCGTTTTATATGATGGCTTTGTAACAATTCGATATTATGGGCTGATATTGGGCCTTGTTCTTGTGTTGGGATTTTTTGTGTGGCGGTGGCAGATGGTGAGAGGAGGTCACGACGAAGAGACAATCGGGCAATTTGTAATCTACGGTGTTTTGGGAGTGCTCGTGGGTTCACGGTTGGGTCACTGTTTTTTCTATGACATGGAGCGTTGTTTCAATCCTATAACCAATGTCTTTAAGGTTTGGCAGGGAGGTCTCGCCAGCCACGGGGCGACCATTGGTTTGTCATTGGGTTTGATTTTATATGCATATAGAAAATCCATACATGTGGCTGAGGTTACAGACCGGTTCAGTATGTGCGCTGCTATAGGAGCCATACTCGTCAGGGTTGCTAACTTCATTAACTCCGAGATCGTGGGCAGGCCCACGGATGGAAGCTGGGGCGTGCGATTTCCGCGACATGACAGGGTGTCTTTGGCCGAAGTGCCTCTCAGGCATCCGAGTCAACTATACGAGGTGGGGTTGGGGATTTTGGTTTTAATGGTTTTGTTTTTTTTGGATCGCCATTTCAAAGAGAAGAGAAGACTTGGTTTGCTTTCTGCTGTTTTCTTGATCACTTATTTTTCCGGCCGTTTTTTTGTAGAGTTTTTCAAGGCTCACCAGACACTCAACCCCAATGCGTTTCTAACAATGGGGCAGTGGCTGAGCATCCCGGGGGTTGCAATTGGAGGTTACTGGTTGTTTCGGGTTCTGCATGATCCCGCCCCAAGAACAGACGAGGCCCGCGCTGCTTCATCAGCGGGTAAACCGAAAGAGAAAGGTGTGCGCAGCCTAAGCAGCAGCAAGAGCAAAGATGGAAAGTCCGGATCCACTAAAGGGACGAAGAAGGGATCCAAGAAGGGATCCAAGAAGGAATCCAAGAAGGGACAAAAAAAGGGGAGCAAAAAAGGAAAGAAGGCGAAAAAATAAAGGCGTAGTCTTCGCTGTATCGAAGAGATTCTTCGCTGTATCGAAAAGATTAAACAACCGGCTCTTGGAAGATAAACGTTATCGTCGAAACCTATGTAAAACGGAAACTAATGCCTGCCGATTTGGGCCTTTATGTTCCGGCAGTGATAACGCCGGTTGAGCTCTCAAGGGTTGTGGACCACGTCGATGTTGGGGGGAAGTGATGTCCCGGTGAGCCATGGCTCCATGGCCGCCTCGTTGTAAAAATGAAGCCGGAAGAATGCGACTGCGAGGATGTGTAATGAGGCGCTCACCTCTTCCGGGTCGGCGGTGCCGTCTTCGCACAATCCGCACACGGTGCAACTGGATACATCATCCACGAAATCCATATGATCCGCACCGAGGAAATCCCACCGGGCCTTCCATGGAGCCGACTGTGCAGCGTCGTAGAAGGCGATGAAGTTTTTTCCTTCAGGGGCGCAGGCTTGCCCCAGGCCGCTTGATGTAGCATTTACCGTTTCACCGGCGAAGCCTACGGGGATTGCTTCGTCTTGTAACTCATGGGGTAAAATGTCAGGGTTGGTTTCCGTGTATCCGCCGGGGCCTCCCCCTTCATTTACCGGATCGATCCCGAAAAGTGCTGTGATGCGGTTGTCTCTATGGACGGCCATGGTGCTCACCTTCCCTCCCAAGCTGTGACCCATGGCGCCCACCGAAGTGGTATCGATTTTTCCGGAGAGGGGGCCGGTGGGGTCCAGTGCCCAGTCTAGAACCGCTGAGACATCTTCCGCCATCGCCACATGTGAGACGCTCAGGAGTGATGCGGGAGGGTCGCTCCTGATGTATATAAACCCGTGCGACGCCGTTCTTTGAGCCAGATCATCATAACGCGATGAGGTGAGCTGAAATCCCGGCACGAAGACTATAACGGGAGAGACTCCTTCATCATCTCGTTGTGGGATGTAAACGGTGAGTGGGATCTCTCTTCCGTCTCTTGTGACGGTATCGTCCACGGTTTCCAGGCTGAACGGCCCTTCTTCATCAGGGTTATGGGCAGGCTCCGGTTCAGCATCTTCCATTCCTGTGTCTGATGTCGACCCATCGTAGAGAGCTGAATCAGGTTCATCCCCTCCGTCGAAGATGGTCCCTGAGTCTTCAGCTGCCGCGTCAGGCTCTTCACCGGTGGTGGAATCATCGCCGCAACCCGATGAGCCTCCCAGTAACATCAATGCCAATGCCAAAACGGGAAAACAAAAAATTATCTTTCGGAGCATCCCAAAGACTTCAAAGGGATTAACTCTTGATAAATATTGATCGGGTGACATGATATCCTCCTGATTGCAGACCCCTTTGTGTTTCATATGATTTTTCGGCAAGGTCTGTCAACCTTGTTTATTTTAGAGCAGTAGAGTTTGTGGAGAGACCATGTGAGCGGTTTCCTTGCCCACGTGGTTGAGTTGACTGAAATAATATCTCGGAGGCAGTGTACAAGAGATGATGTTACTTGGTAATGAAGCAATTAGCTTTGATGAAATCAAACGTGTTGTTTTTCACCGCGAGCCCGTGGCCCTCAGCCCGGATGCTCGCGAAAAGGTGCGATTGGCGGCGGAGTACATTCGTCGTAAGGCTGAGTCGGGTGAAGCTGTATACGGGGTGACAACAGGTTTTGGAGCCAACAGAAACAATGTGATCCCGGCGTCACAAGCGAGGGCGCTTCAAGAGAAGTTGCTTATGAGCCATGCCTGTGGTGTAGGGCCGCCTCTCTCTCCCACCGTGGTGCGTGCCATGATGCTTTTGAGGATAAACGCTTTGGCGCACGGAAATTCCGGTATACGGCCGGAGACCCTTGAGCTTTTAATTGAAATGCTGAACAGAGGCGTTTATCCGATAGTCCCCGAAATAGGTAGTGTGGGAGCATCGGGGGATTTGTGCCCGTTGGCACATATGTGTCTGCCGATAATCGGTCTCGGTGAGGTGGAGATGGACGGTGAGCGATTGCAAGGGGGGCAGGCCCTAAGGCGGGCAGGGTTGGAGCCCGTCGAGTTGACATATAAAGAGGGTTTGGCCTTGCTCAACGGCACTCAGGCCATGACGGCGCTTGGAGTAGTGGCGGCCCATCGTTTCCATGATCTTTTGAATGCGGCTGATGTGGTGGGTGCCATGAGCTATGACGCTGTTGCGGGGCGTTTGGAGGCTTTGGATCCCAGGATACACGTTCTGAGGGGGAGAGCGGGTCAGATCCGCGCGGCATCCAACTTGAGAATGTTATTGGAGGGTAGT
>JAABSF010000049.1 GCA_011390535.1 Deltaproteobacteria bacterium
AAGCCTATCAACTGAAGAGCCTATCAGCTAGTGACCTATCAACTGAAGAGCCTATCAGCTAGTGACCTGATAAAAGCCGATAAGCTGATAAGCCGATAAAAAAACCCAATCCACAAGTAAAACTCTTTTGTACCCGATACACATTTTTAACCCAAGTATGATGGAGACAGCAATAAAACAAAATATTAAAAAGAAGCTCACATAATCTCAAGGGAAAGATAATAAAAACAACACTCTATCTAATCCTAGTTAACCTACGACTCACCCTACGGCTCAACACGCGACTGCTTATGACTGTTTATACACAACCAACGACAAAACTTCCTGCGTTAAATCGCAAACAAACCGACTCCAAACAAAACCCATCATCCCAACCACTCCGTCCCCGAATTGCTCCCCGGATTTATCGCTCCGTCGGATTTCTCTCTCCGTTATTTCACCCCTCCGTCCCCATTTCTTCTAACTTTATTCTCTTGATTATTCTCTTGACCAAAAGCGATCTTTTTTGCTAATTTGCAATTGATATGCAAATTAGCAATTCATATGGTGTCCGTGAATATATCCCCAGGAAGGCCGAGCCTACAATCAGGACACTTCTGAAGGGTTTTCCCGCAGTTGTAATAACCGGCCCAAGGCAATCGGGAAAGTCGACACTTGCCCGCCGGATTTTTCATGACAAGCCATATATCAGCCTCGAAAATCCGGATGACGATGAATTAGCTCGCACAGATCCCAGAGGGTTCCTTGAGCAGTTTCCCAACGGCGGTGTAATTGACGAGATTCAACGCCGCCCTGAATTGCTTTCATATTTACAGACTCTCGTCGATCTGGACGGCCGGATGGGCCTGTTTATCCTGACCGGGTCGCAACAGTTCGGGCTCATGGGAAGAATAACTCAATCACTCGCCGGCCGCACCGGCATTGTGGAGCTTCTGCCCTTCTCCCTTGATGAGCTCGCCTCGGCGGGTCGTGGTTTGGAAAATCCAGAGGATTTCTTGTTTTCAGGTTTGTATCCTCCTGTTCACGACCGAGACATTTCACCTACATTGTGGTATCCGAACTATATTCGCACGTATATCGAACGTGACGTGAGGCAAATAATCAACATCGGAGATCTCTCTTCATTTCGTTCCTTTATTTATCTTTGCGCCGGTAGAACAGGCCAACTACTCAACCTTTCGTCATTAGCAAATGACTGCTCCATTGCTCCAAACACCGCAAAAAAATGGCTTTCGGTTTTGGAAGCGAGCTACATCGTCTATCTCCTCAGACCTCATCATAAAAATTTCAACAAGCGAGTGATTAAAACCCCTAAACTCTACTTCTTCGACTGCGGCCTTGCCGCAAGACTTTTGGGGATCGAGAAAAGGGAACAGCTTCTGAGTCATGCAAACAGGGGAGCTTTGTTCGAGAACCTGATAATCACGGAGCTGCTGAAAAACCGCTACAACAAAGGACTTCCTTCAAATCTATACTTCTGGCGTGATCGGACGGGAAATGAGGTGGATCTGCTCCTGGATCGCGGCGGCCGACTCATCCCGGTGGAAATCAAATCGGGTCGCACTTTAACCGCAACATACTTTTCCGGCCTCAACCGCTGGACAAAGCTGGCAGGCGAAGAAGCATCCACCCCGTACCTTGTATACGCCGGCAACAAGAACCAAAAGCGCAGCAAAGCAATCGTTGTCCCGTGGCACAAAGCCGCTTCATCAATAGGCGACTGATAATCTGTGTTGGATTTTTGAAAAAAGTTTCCAAAACTTTAAAATAATCGGATGGTTCCATACTGTCCGTCAAAGCCGGGTTCGAGACGAACCAGGCCCTCCCTGACCCTTCTCACGCCTTCTGCCAAGAGAGAGTCACTCTTTCGCGCAATATCTTCAAGCTCCGCTTGGCGAAGAATAAAAAGCTCGGAGCCCAGAGATTCCAATAAACTCTCGTACTCACGCAGCACCCCTTTAGTGTTCGGTCCGCGTTGCCTCACCTGGGATATAATTCGATCCAGCCCCACCAACCTCTCAAAGTGCCCTCCACCGTCAGGCGGAACGTACCCTTCTTTTCTGTCAGCGAGCGCTTCCACTCTGTGCAACACCCCCACGGTGACCTTTCGGCCGCACACCGGGCACAATCCATCCCGCTTCAAGGTCTCTTTGGGCATCATCCTTAGTCCGCACTTCCGGTGACCGTCGGCGTGATACTTTCCCTCTTCGGGAAAGAACTCAATCGTTCCCAGAAAACCCCGCCGGGTGCGAACTGCTTTCATTATATCGTGATAACTGAATTCACAATCAAAGAGATTGGCCTCCCGCCCCAACTTGGCCGGGGAGTGAGCATCGGAATTGGAAACCAGCGTGAATCTGTCGAGTTTGCTCAACCTCCAGTTCATTGCAGGATCGGAAGACAGCCCTGTTTCAAGTGCAAAGACGTGTTTCGTCAAGTCACGGTAGCACTCATCAATCGTGTCGAAACCGCTCTTCGAGCCCAACACGGAAAACCATGGAGTCCAGATATGCGCCGGAATCAAACAAGCTTCAGGGGAACACTCAAGCACAATCTCCAAAAGATCACGGCTGTCCAGCCCAAGAATCGGTCTTCCGTCAGACTCCACATTGCCCAACTCACCCAACCTTGTGGAAAACAACTCAGCGCTTTCCATGTCGGGCATGTATACAAGATTGTGAACTTTTCGAACCTTGTCGCCTACTTTGTAGATGGAACTTATCTCTGTCTGGAGCATAAACCTAACCGGCCTTCGATAAGCCGCAGCCCGGCCTAAGCTCAAACTCAAATGCGGGCGCCTATCCAAGCATTTCTCCCTATCCTGCACCGAACCCTGCACCGCAGCCTGCACCAAAACCTGCATCGAATCCTTCTCCGAACGTAGCTGAAAAAGCCCGGGTTCAGCCTCCACCAACTCATCCCTTAATCGACTTCGCCATTCAGGGTGGGTGAAATCACCTGTACCGACAACCGAAATCCCCTTTCGCTGCGCCCATGCGTGGAAATTCACCAGGTCCGATTTCTTGCTCGTAGCCCTTGAAAGATAGGAATGCACGTGCAAATCAGCGATGAATTTCATAACCTTATTCTTTCCAGTAAGATGCTGTCATCCGGCCCTGTTTATAACCCTCGGTTAGGGTAAACCGGCCTGACATATTTATCATCTCATCACCGCTAAAACCACCGCTAATCCCGTCTTTATTACAACAGCCGTTAGCCCCCCTGACTCTTTTTTTATCCCATCTCCTCTACACCCATCGCTATTTCCATCATTTTTAATATCAGCCGTTGCCCCCCTGACTCACTACAATCATGGCCCACATTTATCGACGGCTCTGTCTTCAGGACATGTTCCGCACATTCTCCGTTCCATGCTTGTTTTTCTATGGTGGAGGATTTCTGAGATTCTGTAAATCACCAAAACTGGTGACAAAGACCATAAAAATTCTTCGCCGGCTCCTTCGGCATGTTTTATAAATCTGTGCCGGCTTTGCTGACCTGTTCAGGCTTTGCTGACCTGTTCAGGCTTTGCCGATCTGTGCCGGCTTTGTTGATCTGTGCCGGCTTTGTTGATCTGTGCCGGCTTTGCCGATCTGTACAGGCTTTGTTGATCTGTGCGGACTTTGTAGATCTGTGCCGGGTTTACCCAGTCCGACTGATTCAGAGCTTGCTGCTGTGGAAAAGATCCATCGCCTGTTGGATTGCTATGTCGAATTCTACTTTGACAAAAGATCAAATGCCTATTTTTGGCAAACAACCCCCCACCATCCTAAAAAGCTAACCACCGCAATTCCTTTGTTCACTTACTTTGTTTTTTGCGTTTTTGCTTACTTATTCCTTGATAAAAATGTTTTTTTCTGTAGTCTTTTAGTTTGGGTTTAGTGTCTGGTTTTATTAAAAAAATGAATTGTAATAGGGCTTGTTTTCCGATGTGATTTTGAGCCTGTGGGACTGTTTGGGCAATACTTATTTTCTGAAGTTTTTGACGAGATATGCGCGTTGGCAAGAATTTGGCGAGAGCCTGGAAGTTAGATGATCGAGAGGATGATGGAAAGCTATTCACCTTTAACGGTTAAAGAACTAAAAGATGTCAACCTTACATCCCCATCTCGCATAGCGAGACAATTTGCCTCGGCGGCGACGGCCGGAGAGGTTGGGCTTGTACTCTCAGAAGCGGCGGAAAGAACTGTCGGGATTTCGGGATACAATTTTTTTGCGGTAAATCCCCAGTCGGCGATAAGTGATGCTACGGACAGCGTTGTTTATTGGTGTGGGGATTCATCCTTTCCTTATGAAGAGTTTCTGAAGGTTCTCCCGATTACACAAAATGAATTTTTGGGGCCCCAAGAATTGATGCAAGGCACAAAAGTCCATTGTGTCCATCAGTTGTTCGATCGTTCATATATCGAAAAAACCTTTTCATATAATGAATTGTGGAGAGATCTCCATATTGAACGGCAGGTGGCGATGGTGTTTGGGACCCCTGAGAAAAATCTGGGGTTCGCCTGCTTCACACGATCAAAAAAAGAGCGTCCGTTCAGTGAGGAAGATCTCGCCGAGACAGCGAGTCTCCGGCTGGCGGCGGAGCAGGCGTTAGGGACAATCAACAAACTGAATGCACCGCTGCGAAAGGCGAATGATATTCTGCGGACATTGTCGAAGACGGTTCCGGATCCGTTGATTTTGCTGGACAGCGCAGGCAAGGTTTTGTGGACCAATGAAGATGCGAAGCTATGGCTGGATATTAAACAGTTTTATTTTGGGTCTAATCTGTCGTTGCATACAACGTCGTGGAAAATGGAAATCATAAAACGAATCGCACAGGAGGTCTTTAAGAACCCGGCGTTTTCTCCGGATCCCGAGGTCCTCGAATCGATTGGGATTCTACCTGGTAGAAAAGAGCTGTTCTGGCGTTTTATTGAGGGCGAGAAGAACGAAAAGTCCAAGATTCTTTTCTGCGTTTCCGAGCAATGTTCATCAAGGGGGAATGTTTTAACCCCCGCCGGTCTAAAAAAGTTCGGTTTGTCCCCTCGTGAAGCCGAAGTAGCTGCGTTGGCGGCACAAGGCTACGCAATGCTCAATATCGCCACCCGGCTGAATATCACCAAGAATACCGTACACACCCATTTGAAGCGGATTTATCGAAAGCTCGGTGTATTTTCACGTGCAGAGCTTGCGCACAAGTTGCTTCGCTGACCCTTCGCTGACCCTTCGCTGACCCTTCGCTCAGCCTTCGCTCAGCCTTCGCTCAGCCTTCGCCAATCCTCCGCTGATCAATTTCTTTCAAGAACAAGAACTCACGACATTTTATTCTTTCATTATCGACACATACGATAAGCAATCGGATATTTAACTCATGAAACTAACAGCATTACTTCCTGATGAACTTGTAAAAAAAAGTCCAGGAATTGAGTCGAGAAAAAAGCATTACGGAATCTCTTAAAATTGCTTTGGATGATTGGATTAGAATCCAGCATCTGCGAGCCTTGGATTCTGAAATAAAAAACAATCCTATTACATTTGAATACACAGCGTAAAAAATCAGATCAGCAAATCGTCAATGATTTTTGTTGATACCTCAATTTGGATTAATTTCCTAATCGGCGGCGGCAACTGCCTACTACAACTTATAGGGCACCATCACGAATCCATCACGATCCTGCGAGAAATCCTTGGTGTTCCTTGTAGCCAATTTCAACCCATGTATTCGCATTAAAATTCTCATTCGGGTAATATTCAGGTGAGCAGCCGGTCTATGGGGACCGCCCGGATTTGTAGCTCGGAGTCTAGAAGCTCCAGCTTTTTGACACTAACCCCGTTTTCTGCACAGAAATAATGCTCTTAAGACTCAAGGAACGCCACCGTAACACCCTCTCCTCCTTCTCCTTGGCGGCCGGGGCGATAACGATCAACTGCGAAATGAAGGCCCAAGTGTTCCCTCACCGCTCTTTGCAGTGCTCCGGTTCCGAAACCGTGAATCACCAAAAACCCCTCTTGGTCTTGCGATAACATTCGATCAATGAAATGATCCAGCTCATCTACCGCCTCATCGGCCCGCATTCCTCGAAGATCAAGAGTATTTGAAGAATCTCTAACCAAAAGAACCGGGTCTTCCGATTCCCGGTCGGCCATACCTCTCTTCTTCTTCCCGGCTGATCGTCGTGTGCCGGGTTTAACTCCCACTTTAGCTTTCGCTTTAGCTCCCGCTTTAGTTTGGGATCCACTGTGAAAAGCACCGCCACCCGCCGCATTAACCCCCTTGCCCCCTTTGCCGACCTTTCCCCCTTTTCCTCCCTTGGGGATCAACACATCCTTCAACTTCAACCTCAGCTTCACTCCTCCCACCTGAACAGTGGGCCTCCCTTTGCTGTCAAGGTCTACAACCCGGCCCTTTACCCCGGTTGAGCTCACAATGACCTCATTGCCGACCTCCAACTCCCCCTTTTCCGGCACTCGGCCGGGACCGGTATGGGGCTCCGGCGCCAGCTCAGCGATTTTTTGCGCCGCCTGTGTTGCTGACTGCTCAGCGTTTGTGAGGGTTCGCTTACTCTTCGGGCCCCGGCTCAACACCTTTCGGACTCGATCCATTTCAGCCCGCAGCGAGCGAAGCTCCAAAACTGCCTGATCATGAGTGTGTTTTTTCAAGTCACGCAATTCTTTGCGCAGCTTGGTCTCCAACTCTTCTACCTTTCGCCTACGGTTTTCCGCTTCTTCTGCGGCGACTTTCGCTCTGGCCAGCTCTTCTTGCAGAGATTCATTTCTCCGCTCTACCTCTTCCATCAACCCTTCGAGCCGGTTCTGTTGCCCACCCATCAATTCTTCAGCACGCTTTAAGAGCTTATCGGGCAGCCCTAAGCTTCGCGCCACGGACAGCGCCGAAGACCGCCCCAGCATACCGCTCACCAATTTATATGTCGGCTTCTGGTTGTCGCTGTCGAACTCCATGGCTGAATTGGAAAACCGCTTGTCTTCGGCTGCAACGGCCTTCAGCCCGGTATAATGTGTAGTGACCAGAATCTGAACTCCGGCATCGGCCATGCTCTCCAGCACGGCGCGCGCCAACGCCGCACCTTGTGTCGGCTCCGTCCCCACTGCGATTTCATCTAAAAGAACAAGGTCACCCTCATTTGCTTTTTGCAAAATATTGTTCAGGTTTGTCATATGTGCGGTGAAAGTCGAAAGCCCCATTGAGATGTCTTGATCATCACCTATTGAGGTAAATATGGACTGGTAAAACGGAACATGTGAACCGTCTTCACAAGGCGGATGAAGCCCGGCTTGCGCCATCAAACACACAAGCCCCACGGTTTTGAGCGCCACTGTCTTACCCCCGGCGTTCGGCCCTGTGATCACAAGAGAACGCCCCTGATCAAGAACAAAATCATTTGCCACCACTCGCTCACCACGAGCCGCCATGAGAGGATGTCTCGCTTTTTTAAGATTCAACGCATTCCGCCCTATAGCCCCGGATAACTCCATCTTCGTGTCTTTCAGATCCCTTTCACCATCTCCCTCGTCTGCATCTGTGCTTTTCCTTGCTCCGTCGGTCACATTTCCCTCGATAACCTCTGCCCCGGCACTCCTAGCCGTTCCCAGCCTTGCGCCCAACCACATTCTCTCCCCCACTCCCCTTCCGCTCTCATAGCCTATCTCCACAGGCCTCCCATCCAAATCGGCACATAATCGGGCAGCCGCAGAGATACTATCAAATTGAATCAACACCTCCAGGTTACCCTTGATCGCCGGTATCTCCTCACGCAAAAGCAAGCTCAACTCACCAAGAATCCGCCGCTCCTCCATTTCAACATCCGAGAAAGCCATTTTAAGCTTGTTGCCCAACTCGGTTATCTCGGCCGGTTCCAAAAAGACCGTCGCCTCGGTGTTAGACCTCGCGTGCACTATTCCGGGTAGCAGGTGCCCGCTTTCGATCTTCACCGGCAGCACATAACGCCCCTCTCTCAGAGTGTAATACTTATCTTGAAGAAGCTTCTCGATCCGAGGCTCCTCGATCATGGACTTCAACCGATCCACAATCTCATCTCTGAGAGATTTGGCCCGCTTTCGCAAAGCCCCCAGCTCACTCGACGCTTCATCCCGTAGTTCCCCCGAAGGCAGAAAGCTATCTCGGATGGGCCCCGAGACATCATCTAAATATTTTATCCTAGCCGCACGTTTGGCCAACAGAGGTACATCTTGCTTCAAGGAAATGAGCCTTCGACGCAAATCAGCTCCGAACCTGATAACATCCGCTACACCGAGTAAAGCTTCAGGGTCCAATATTCCCTTCTTGGAGAGCCTATCCAAACTCTCGTAGATTTCCAAATCAATCGAAATTGAGAGCGCCCCCTCCGTACCTGATAAAAACCGAGCCTCCGCCAGCTCATCCCTCACCGCCCGTGCCTCCTCCGCAGTATCGCAGGGGCGCCACATCCGAGCGCGGTCAACCCCTCGCTCCGTCTTACAACGGGCTCCAATGAGCTGAGTTAAAAATTCCCAGTCAAGATCCCTGAGAGTCTTGGTTGGATGATTATGTGTATTATTTTTTTCGTTCAGCAATTCTTCTCTCTTTTCTTTGTTTCTCCCCACACTCTACATACCCGATCCCAGTCAAAAAGCGGCCCGGGGTCCACCTTTCTTCGCACCCTTTTAGCCGGATCATCCTCCGCCGCCACCAACCGCTCATCTAATTCGCTGTGCCCACACAAACACCTCAGCCCCGGCAATTCCTTCTTCAAAAAAACCAGCAAACCCACGAGCGTTGTATACTGCTCTTCAGTATAGGCCTGAGTCATCTCCTGATGATCCCATCGCCACCAATGAGGATAACGTCCGCGATTCATCAACTCCACGCCCACACTCTTTTCGTTATGCCCTACAACATGATGAGCCACCCTGTTCAGCTCAGCAAACTGCACGCAACTTCCATCTCGATAAATATAGAAATGCCCGCAATTACCTGTCCCGCTTTCGTAGAGAACCCTCTCGGCGAACTCTCGACACATTGAAACATCAGGAAGCTCAGTGCAATGTATCACCACGGTATCAATACTCTCCAAATCTCGCTTCTGCAGCTTGTCATTGTACGACACCAATCTTTTCTCTACCAACAACTCTTCAGTTTTTCCAACTCTCCCGTCTTTCATTCTTTTTCCGTGTCCTCCTCTTTATCTGCATCTTACTCCCACATTTCAACTCACATCACTCCTACATTTCAACTCACATCACTCCCACATTTCAACTCACATCACTCCCACTTGTTTTTTACTCAAAGGTGAACATCCATTAAACAGATCAAGAAAACCCAAAAATGCAAGTGGATTCGAACAAACATGAATATTCAGATAGGGCAAGAGAACCCCAAAGAAACACGTGAATTCAAACAGAGCATAAGAATTCAGACAGGGAGTGTATTCAAATAGGGTAAGTGAACCTAAAAGTAGTTCCTTCTTTCTTGGATGATGTAAAACTCACTTTTCCGCCGAGTATTTTTTCCCCTAATAGCTTCATGGAATAGGTCCCAATCCCCCTTCCGGCTTCTTCTTTTGTACTAAAATTGCGTTGAAAAACTCGTTTGGCAACATTTTGAGGAATCTCCTGAGCATTCCAAACGCAAAACGAAAGGAAACCATCCTGATGCTCAAGCCAAATCTTAACCTCTCCATTTTCATCACTAGCTTCCAGCGCATTTATCACCATGTTGTAGAGCACGCGTGATAATAAAGAACTGTCTATCTTGATTGAAAGAATCGGATAATCTTCAGAGACACATATGGACTTTCCCTCGGCAACCGGATGGTTTTTGAAGAAAAACAGAATATCTTCAACAATCTGTTCTGTCGTTAACTCAAGCCACACCGGCAAATAAACACTGGAATCGCTTTGTGCCAAACATCTTTGAATGGCCACTTCTTTAATCAGGCGTTGAGATACCTGATGAACAGCTTCCGCGTTTTCAGAAGGTTCTTCCAAAATAAGCATTTCACTTACCCCGGCCAGAATGGTCAACATATTGTTCACATCATGAAAAAAGGTTCTCGCGAGCGCATCCCTATGCTGCTGTTTTGTAATATCTTGAAGAAACAATAAAAGGAATCTCTTTTCATCTATTTTTATTGGATGAGCTCTAACAAGAAGGAAAACATCTACCTCCTGACCGCCTCTTTTAGCAGTAAGTGCGCACACTCTTTCGACGGGTGTATCTTGCCCTAGGCAGGTAACCATGGCGACGGCCGCACCGCATGTAGAACAAAATCTCGTGGTACCACAACCTGCAGGTTCGTCATTAGCGTGAATGCATTGCAATACCTCTCCTGGTCGTAACCCCAAGGCTTTTGCAGAATCGTCAATGCCCAGCATTTGCAGAAATGAATCATTAAGAGCGATAACCTGCCGATGCTCATTCAAAACAGCCAGCAGGCCGTTGATTGTATGAAGCAATCCGGATGTAACCGGATTTTTACTTACAGATCTGATTTCAGAAACAAGCAGGCTTTCGTCCACTCGTTCGGCTGGAGCAAAAAAGGTGTCCATTTCATCCCTCAATAGAATTTCATGCCAATCATTTATATCATTTCTATTTTATTCAAAGAAACATATTTTCTTGAATAATAAAACCCTCCTTCTTATAGCGCCTATACAGGCTCTTGTATTTTTTAACCCCCTACTTGCGTGAAAATCACATCTCCCGAGTTGGACGAAAACACAAACCAATGTTCATAGGGGGACAATGTTCATAAGGGGACAATGTTCATAAGGGGAATGTTCATAAGGGGAATGTTCATAAGGGGACACACTCGTAACCTTCTCCATGACCCATTGTTTCTTCACACTCTTCGGTGT